>JBBRUD010000031.1:0-41999 GCA_038248065.1 Desulfovibrionales bacterium
CCTCGGCCAGCTGGAGCCGTTGGTTTGTGGTCAACCGTTCAAGGCTGGCGAGAAGCGATAGGAATTGTTCAGTGTCCATGGCTGCCTCCATGGGGAGCAATCTACAAGTTTCAACACCGAAAGGGAACACAGCCATATTTAAATATTTATAGACAATGCTTGTAGAATTCTAAGGTGTTGTGGTAGGGGGGGGTGTGTAAATCCATGGCTGGTGCGGATAGGATAGAGGGTACTGATTTTAAAGGGGGTAAAATGGCTAGTTCCGATGACGAAAAAATGAACTATAGCTGCGATGATGAGCGTACATACCATAATGGCTATAAAGTAACATTGAACGGCACCAAAGACGAACTCAATGATGCGTTTTACAATGACCCTATTTGTCCATCTGCCAAGCCTGCAAAGGAGTGGTATACGAAACTGTTGAAGATCTGCTGGAAGTGGTTTCAGGAGTTGTTGGTCGGTGAGCCCCTATCGGTTGATGGTGATGAGGTGCATGACGATATAACGGTAAAGGTTCACCGAAGGCTACAGCTCCGTCATGCGCTGTTGAGCGAAGTGGAAGGTCTTTCTGGAAGTCATCATGTTAATGAAGTACTTTGTAAAATTCATCCAAATGGTATATTGGCTGAAGAGTTGTCCAAGAAAAGGCTTAGAACTGTATTGCTGCGTAAGCGCGTTCATGTTCGGATGGGTAATGACTGTGGTCATTCTGACGGTATTTCAATAGATGCTGATACTGATGCAGATAAATGCGAGAAAGACAAAGCTATAAAGCAGCCGTTTGTATTGCTCCCTCCTGCTGTAAGGGCGTATAATCTTGCCGTGACAGACTTGTTTGTCGAGAAAGCCCTGACGTATCTTAATAGAAAAGCTCGATCATACAAAAGGGATGCAAGAATTCTTATGCTCCTTGCAACATGTGTTATGGCTGCGGCAGCTATATATGCGTTTACCGCAACCTTTAGAAAGCCTTCTGAAGAATTTGCTGCTGCATTGTCTGATCCAGGAAATGTGAAGTTAATAATGATGGTTGTATATGGATTTATTAAGACATTTACATTTTACGGTCTGGCAGTGTTGATCTCAGTATACTCAATCAGGATGGCAAAGGCCTTGTTTGACCAGTCTGAGCGCATAAAGGACAGACGTCATGCCTTGCGTCAAGGTCGCCTTTTCGTTCATCTGAACGGTGGAAGATTGACGATTGACGAGATGGACAAAGCTTTCAACTGGAATGTGACCCAAGATAATGCTTTCTCACACTTCAATGCAGAAGCTCAAGCGCCTTGGGGGACAGTTGTGAAAGAACTCCTGTTGACTCTCAGGGAAACAGCAAAGGCGAGCATGCAGTTTGCCAAGATGGCCAAAAAAGATTGATGGTGCCACCACCAGTGGTAGAGAGCGGTCAACACGTTACATAGGGCGTGACCTTCCCCATGTGAAGTTTTCGTGCCGCATGTTGTCCAGAAGAAGGGCGAGGGAGCTTGGCTCCCTTGCCCTTTCCTGTTTTCCTCTGCATTGTATTTGAAGAGGTACAGATCATGGGCATCACACAGGAACTTGGCCGCGAAGGCGAAGACGCGGCGGCGCGGGTGCTGGAGGCCAAGAAATATAAGGTGGTGGCCCGCAACTGGCGTTGCACGCGCGGCGAGGTGGATCTCATCTGCGACGACGGCCAGACTCTGGTGTTCGTGGAGGTGAAAACCCGCGCCGAGGGCAGCCTTGGTACGGGCGCGGACGCAGTCAACCCGCGCAAGCGGTCGCGCATCGTGCGGGCGGCGGCAGAGTATTTGTCAGCGAAAAATTTGTGGAGCAGGCCGTGCCGTTTTGATGTGGTCAGTTTGGTGAAAAAGAACGGACAGCTGGTGGCCGAACACATACAGGACGCCTTCGAGGCCCAGTGGGAACACGGCAACTCGGCCCGTGGCTGGCAGCCGTGGTAGTGAAAGACTGAAGAATCAGACCACCAGATTGGTGGCGATGATGCCTCGTTCCTTCTGGTCGTAGGTGCTTGTCCAGGCGTTTACCGAGACCGGCGGGCCGCTCATGGGCTGCTTGACGAACTTCTCCTCGGCTGCCTGCTGATTGTTGAAGGTCATCAGGCTGCTGGAGTTGGCCACGGAAATAGTGCCCATGGAATTGGAAACGTCATAGCTCATGTTCGTTAAATACGCCTGCTACGGCCCATCGTCAAGGCCTGACCCTTGCAAAGCTTCTTCAGGCATGGAATAGCGGAAGCAATGCGAACCAAATTTCCAGTACCGTCATGAGTGAAACCAACGGCACGTTGTGGGTGGTGGCCACGCCCTTGGGCAATCCCGGCGATCTTTCTCCCAGAGGACGAGACGTCCTGGCCGGGGCGGGCATGGTCTTGTGCGAGGATACCCGCCGGGCAGCGCGACTTTTTGCGGCCCAGGGGCTGCCCCAGGGTCGCTTCATGTCACTCTATGACCACAACGAGCAGGGCCGCATTCCGCAGGTGCTCGAATTTCTGGCTCAAGACGGGCAGGCCGCACTTATCTCCGACGCAGGCACCCCCGTGCTCTCGGACCCCGGCTATCAGCTCATCCGCGCCTGCCGCGAGGCTGGCTTCTCCGTTAAGCCCGTTCCTGGCCCCTCGGCAGTGATGGCCGCCCTGATGGCGGCGGGCATCGCGCCGCATCCCTTTGTTTTCCTGGGATTTTTACCCCGCAAAGCCGGGGACGTGCGCAAAAGCTTCGAGCGGTTTGCACCGTCTGGCTGCACCTTGGTGTTTTTCGAGCGCAAGGATCGCCTGTCCGAAACGCTGGGGCTGGCCCTGGATGTTCTGGGCCAGCGCGAATGCGCCATCGCCCGAGAGCTGACCAAGACCCACGAGGAGTTCCTGACCGGCACGCTCTCGGATTTTGCAGGCAAGGAATTGGCCCTGCTGGGAGAGATTACCGTGGTGGTTGGGCCCGCCCTGGAGGCTGCCGTGGCTGGGGAAACCGACGTGGACCGCGTGTTGGGCCTGGAAGCGCAGGCCGGGGGGAAACCCAAGGAAATTGCCCGCAGGGCCGCCGCCAAGTTGCCGGGCTGGACCGCCAAGGCGCTCTATGAGCGCCTCCTGGCTGCGCAGGGGAGGGATCATGGCTGAAAAGGGGACGTCGCACCTGCCCGAGGGCTATTGCCTCTGGGAGATGGAGGAAACTGAATTCCGCTTGGGCCTCCTGGGGTCCGGGCCGGGTTTCCTTTCCATCCTCGATATCATGAGCAATCCGGCCATTGCCGAATTCCTGCCCCCCATGACCCTGGTTGCCCTGGCGGAACCGGGTTCCGAGACCGCCAAACTCCTGGACCCGCGCGTCCGGGATATACCCGTCTACGCCACCTACGAGGAGATGCTGGCCCGCCATCCCGACATCAACATGCTCGTGGAGCTTTCCGGCAAGCGCTACAGAATTAAAAAAATTGTGGCCCAGCTGCCCGACGGGGTAAGCTTCATCGACCATACGGCCTCGTTCATCCTGTGCGCCTTGAACAAATTCGCGGCCATCAGCGCAACCTGCCGCACCAACCTGGACAACCAGCGGGCTTTGCTTGAGGCCGTGGTCAACGAGGTGCCGGAGGATATCGTGGTGCTCGACCGCCAGGGGCACGTGGCTGATTGCAATCGCAACGTGATGGTGCGCCTGGGCAAGACCAAGGAAGTACTCCTCGGGCGGCCCTGCTGGGAAGTGCAGGCCGTTCGCGACGATCTGCCTTTCTGCCATCCCGAGACCAAGGATTGCCCTTTCTACACCGCCCTGCGTACCGGCCAGAAGGCCGAGGCCTTGGAAACGCGGGTCAACAAGGAAGGGCGGCTGCTTTATTTTCGGGTGTACGCCTACCCGGTGCGCGACGCCCTTGGTCAGATAGCCCACGTGCTGGTCATGCGTCGGGACATCACCAGCCGCACCGAGGGGGAAAAGCGCCTCCAGCAGTCGGAAAAAATTGGCATAGTGGGGCGCATGAGCCAATATCTGGCCCACGAGATACGCAATCCCCTGTTCGCCATTGGCGGCTTCACTAATTCGCTGCTCAGATCCGAGAACCTCACCCCCCGCGAGCGGGAGAAGGTCAAAATCATCCTGGAAGAGACGGCCAGGCTTGACGCTATTCTGCGCGAGATACTGGGCTTTACCAAACCTGGCGAAGGCGTAGTGGGCGAAGTGGATGCCGTGGCCGTGGCCCGTGAGGCTGTTGCCGCGCTGCAAGGTCTGTACATGCCGCAGGATTCCAGTCTGACCTTCGAAGCCGAAGAGAGTCTGCCCTGGGTGAGGGCCGATGCCGACACCCTCAAGCGGGGCATCATTCATCTGATAGACAACGCCTACGAGGCCATGGGGCGGCCGGGCGCGGTTATTGTGCGGGTGTTTCTCAACCAGGGCGATGTGTGCGTCAGTGTCGGCGACACTGGCCGGGGCATGCCCAAGGATGTGCTGGAGCGGGTATTTTCCCCCTTCTTTTCCACCAAGGGGGGCAAGGGCACGGGCCTTGGCCTGGCCAAACTGCGCAAGGACATGGATGACTGGGGCGGCTCCGTGGAAGTTGCCAGCCAGGAAGGGAAGGGTACCACGGTCACCCTGCGTCTGGCAGCGGTGCTCGGGGTGCCCGCTACCGTGATTCCTGGCGGTTGAAAAGTTTCCTTCGACGTGCAATAAATTTTCAAAATTCGTAAAATTTTAGGATTGAGCCATGAACACCGCCGCCTTGATCGACACCGCTAAGCTGCTTGACCGGCTGGAAGACGACAAGGAATTGATGGAAGAAATTTTCGTCGTGTTCATTGGCGAAGCCCCGGAGCGCCGCGCCAAAATCACATCCGCCTTTAAGGCCATGGATATGGACGCCCTGACCCGTCTGGCCCATTCCCTGAAAGGTGCCAGTGGCACGTTGGTGGCCGAACCTCTGCGCGAGGCCAGCAGCGCCTTGGAAATGGCCTCACGGACAGGAGACGCCCCCGGCGTTGCTGCAAGCGCCCCCAAAGTTATCGACATCTTGGAGCGCACCGTGGAGTTCATGGCTGGGGTGGATGTGGCCGGGTTGTAAGGACCTGCATCCAAAACGTGAATCCCTAAAAATCCGTCAAGGGAAATTCTCGTAACCGGCCAAAGTGCAATTATCGTAACCGGGCAATTTTCCGGTTGAAATCTCCCGCCCCATTTGAGCGCCCGCGTGCGTCCCCGGATGTCTCCCCCAATGGCATGACCCTTGCTTTCTGCGCTTCGCCTCACAGGTGAAAACGCGATATCCCGGCCATGAGCCGGTTATGGGTAAGGGAGAACATCATGTTCCAGATCGAAGGCGGCGCTTCCAACAACGGCATCCTTGAACGTCCCCGCGTCCACGGACGCTTTTTGTACCAGGGCGACCGTAAATTCTTCATCAAGGGCGTCACCTACGGCCCGTTCCCTGAAAACGAAAACGGCGAACCCTTGCCCGAAGCCGAGCGCGTGGCCGAAGACTTCCGCCTGATGCGCTCCATCGGCGTGAACACCATCCGCGTGTATTACGTGCCCCCCAAGTGGTTTCTGGATATCGCCGCTCGTCATGGCGTCTACGTCATGGTCGGCGTGCCCTGGCCTCAGCATCTGTGCTTCCTCGATCAGTGGGAAGTGAAGGAATTCATCAAGGACGCCATGCGTGACGCAGCCCGCGCCTGCGCCGGGCATCCGGCCGTGCTGGCTTATCTTATCGGCAACGAAATCCCCAGCCACATCGTGCGTTGGCACGGCGCGCGCAAGGTCGAGAAGTTCCTGCATAAGCTGGCCTCCATCGTCCGCAAGGAAGACCCCACGGGCCTGGTGACCTATGCCAACTACCCGTCCACGGAATATCTGAAGCTGCCCTTCCTCGATTTCCTGTCCATCAACGTGTACCTGCACGAGGAAAAGAGCTTCCGCGCCTATGTGAAGCGCCTGCAGAACATCGCCGGCGACATCCCCCTGGTGCTTTCGGAATTCGGCATGGATTCCATGCGCCACAGCGAAAACGCCCAGGCCGATTTCCTGGAGTGGCAGGTGCGGGCGGCCTTCGAAGAAGGCGTCTCCGGCACCATGGTGTTCGCCTGGACCGACGAATGGTACACCGGTGGCCATCTGATCGATGACTGGAAGTTCGGTATCGTCGATGCCGACCGTCAGCCCAAGCTGGCCTTCGAAGCCGTGGCCAAGGCATATGCCAACCCCTTGCCGCCGCTGCCTCCTCACCAGCCCATGATCTCCGTGGTGGTGTGCGCCTACAATGCCGATTCCACCATGGAAGGCTGCCTGGCCAGCTTCCAGAACGTGGAATACCCCAACTTCGAAGTGATCGTGGTGGACGACGGTTCCACCGACAAGACCGGGGAAATCTCGGATAAGTACGCGGCCAAGTTCCCCTTCATCCACGTGATCCACCAGCCCAACCTGGGCCTTTCCGCCGCCCGCAACGTGGGCATGTACGCGGCCAAGGGCGAGATCGTGGCCTACACCGATTCCGACTGCTACGTGGACCCCCACTGGCTGACCTACATGGCCTGGGCCTTCCAGGACACCCGCTTCGCGGCCGTGGGCGGCCCCAACCTGCCCCCTCCCGAAGATAACCGTACTGCCGCCTGCGTGGCTGTGTCTCCCGGCGCGCCCACCCATGTGCTGCTCTCCGACGAGATCGCCGAGCATATCCCGGGCTGCAACATGGCCTACCGCAAGGAATACCTGATGGACCTGGGCGGCTTCGACGCCACCTACCGGGCCGCAGGCGACGACGTGGACGTGTGCTGGAGACTCATGGACCAGGGCAACGTCATCGGCTTCCACGCCGGCATGATGGTCTGGCACCATCGCCGCAACACCGTGAAGGCCTATATCAAGCAGCAGCGCGGCTACGGCATCGCCGAAGCCCTGCTGATGCCCAAACACCAGCACCGCTTCAACATGCTGGGCAACTCCCGCTGGGCCGGGCGCATCTACGGCGACATCTCCGGGGCGCTGCTGGCTTCACGGCCGGTGATCTACCACGGCGTGTTCGGCTCCGGGCTGTTCCAGACCCTGTATGAACCCAAGGGCAGCATTGTGGGCTACCTGCCCCTGTCCTTCGAGTGGATGATGGCCTCCGTGGCCCTGGCAGCCGTGGCCGTGGCCGTGCCGGTTATCGGCGTGCTGGCCGCTATGATGATGCTGACCACCCTGTGCTTCGTGGGCCATCGCGCCGCCCAGGCCAAGCTGCCCAAGAGCCACGACAACTTCCTGTCTCGCCTCACCGTGGCTGCGCTGACCCTGGTGCAGCCCTGGGTGCGCGGCAAGGCTCGCTACGCCACCATGATCAGCATGCGCCGCTCCGGCCGCAAGGGCATCAAGCGCTCCAACATGGCCGTGCTCGGCCTGCCCGAAGAAGCCAACCTGCCCAAGTACGGTTTCTGGGCCAAGACCAAGGACGCCGCGTCCATCTTCCGCAGGGGCGCGCGCTTCCATCGCTTCTTCTGGAACAACCTGTCGCTGGAGCGTGAAGACATCCTGGAGCACATCCTGCGCGTGCTGCGTACCCTGAATGTGACGCACTCCACCGATTCCGGTTACTCTGCCGCCGGTGGCTCACCTTGGGATCTGCGCATACAGCCCGGCCTGCTCACGGCCATGCGCCTGCGGGCCACTGTTGAACACCACGGCGGGGAAAAGCGGTTCGTGCGCCTTGCCGGAACCATACTGCCCACCGGCCTGGCCTACGCCCTGCTGACCGTCGGCTTCGGCGCGGCCTCCGCCTGCCTGGCCTTCAAGGCCCTGATCCCCGCAGCCAGCGTCGCCGGAGTCTCCCTGCTGCTGGGCCTTTGGGTGATGCGCGAAATGGCCCAGGCCGCAACCCTGGTGACCCGTCTGAGCCAGCATTTGATGACCTGCAAGCCCGGTTGCTCCCTTGAAGAGCCCGAAGGCGAGAAGAAGGCCGAAAAGGCCGCCAAGACCAAGGATGTCCAGGACGACGCGGCCGTGGCCGTGAAGCAGGCCCTGAACAACGCCGAAGCCGAAGAGACCATGCTCGATAACGGGGCCGCCACAGTGACGCTTGAAGAGATCGACCCTGTCCGCACCGCTGTGGAAGCCCCGCTTCAGTAAGTGACATCGCGCGCGCACTCGCGTAAGACCAGCCGGGCCGGACCAAGCCGGGGAGGATGACCTCCCCGGTCCACGTGCGGCCTGCTGCGAGCGAGCCTTGCGCGCGCGGTCAACTACGAACCCCCCCTACGAATATGGCTGTATTTCTGAAACTCCTCGGATATCTGCGGCCCTACGCCACGCTGTTTGCGTTGTGCCTGGGGCTGGTGGGCGTGATGAGCGCCTTGGAACTCCTGAAACCATGGCCCCTAAAACTCTGCGTCGACCAGGTGATTGCCCGGCAGCCCCTGGAATTCTGGGGCTACACCCTCTCCACCGATGTGGTCTCCACCGCCGGGCAGTTGGTGATCATCGCCGTCTCCCTGGTGGCCATCCACTTTCTGGTGGGCTTCGTGCAACTGGCCAACAACTACCTGACCATCCGCATGGGACAGGACATGGTTCAGGATTTCCGCTGCGACCTCTTCGACCACCTGCAACGCCAGTCCCTGCTGTTCCACCAGACCCGGCCCACGGGCGACCTGATCTACCGGCTCATGGGCGACACCTATTCGGTGCAGACCCTCTTGATGAACGGCGTGTTCACCTCGCTGACCAGCCTGGTGTTGCTGGTGGGCATGATCGTGGTGCTACTCGGCATGGACCCGGTGCTCACGGCTTACGCCATGGGCGTGGTGCCGCTGCTGATTCTGACCATCTCCGCCGTGAGCAAGCGCATCGGCATGCTCACCTATGAAACCCATATGAAGGAATCGAAAGTCTACTCCACGGTGGAGAACATTTTTTCCTCCATCTCGCTGGTGCAGGCTTTTGCCCGCGAAGACGAAGAGCGCAAGCGCTTCGTGGACGAATCGCAGCAGAGCTTCGACCGCAAGCTCTCGCTGTATTCGCTCCAGACCGCCTACGGCTGGATCGTGGGCGGCATCACCGCCGGGGGCACGGCTCTTGTGCTCTACGTCGGGGCCAACCACGTGCTGGAGGGCACCCTCTCCACAGGCGAGCTGCTGGTCTTCCTGGGCTACCTGGCCTCGCTCTACACGCCCCTCAACAACCTCTCCAGCACCATCGCCGCCATCCGCGGTTCCCTGGCCCAGGCCCGGCGCGTGCTCGACATCATGGCCGACAACCAGGCCGTGCCCGAAGCGCCTGACGCCAAACCCCTGGACGTGCAGCGGGGCGCTGTGAAATTCACTAACGTCAGTTTCAGCTACAACGCCGAACAGCCCGTGCTGCGCGACGTCAACTTCAGCTGCCCCGGCGGCTCCACCGTGGCCATCGTGGGCCAGACCGGCGCGGGCAAGACCTCCCTCATCAGCCTGCTGCTGCGCTTCTACGATCCCCAGACCGGCGACATCACTATTGACGGCCAGAATCTCAAGGATGTCACCATCAGGAGCCTGCGCGAGCAGATAGCCATCGTGCTCCAGGATACGCACCTCTTCCCCATGAGCGTGCACGAGAACATTGCCTACGGCAAAAAGAACGCCACCCGCGAGGAAGTCATTCAGGCCGCCACCATGGCCAACGCCCACGAGTTTATCAGCGAGATGGCCGAGGGCTACGACACCAAGCTCGACGAACGAGGCTCCAACCTGTCGGGCGGCCAGCGCCAGCGCCTGTCCATTGCCCGGGCGCTGCTGAAGAACGCGCCGCTGCTCATTCTGGACGAGCCCACCTCGGCCCTCGACGCCGGAACCGAAGCCCTGATAATGGAAAGCCTGAACCGGCTGATGGAAAACCGCACCACCTTCGTCATCGCCCACCGCCACTCCATGATGCGCCGGGCCGACCTGATCCTGGTGGTGAAAGACAAAAAAATCTGGGAGATGGGCACCTTCCAGGAACTGCTGGACAAGGGCGGCGAGTTCGCCCGCCTGCACAGCCTCCAGTTCGCGCCCCTCAAAGAAAAGAAGCGCCAGCCCGAGGAAGATCAGGACGGCGTAAAGGACGCCTTTTAGGCCCCCTTGGACCGCAAGGCGCACGCGGGAGAGCAGCTATGAGCACGCGCAATTCAGCCGGGAGATTCTCTTTGTCCCCGCAGCGGTTCGCCCGCCGGGCCGCGTTGTTGTTGCTCCTTGCCGTTATGGGCTGCCTGCTCACCGCCTGCGGCGGCCCCCAATACACCATGCGCGTGGAGTCCTTTGTCCAGCCCGTCAGCTTCGGCAAGCGCTACGTCATCCTGCCCGGCCTCATGGACGTCAAGGCCAGCGATCAGGGCTTCCAGGCCGTGGCCGCCCAGCTTGACGGCATGCTTGCCAGCAAGGGCTACGTCAAGGCTGAGAGCATCGAACAGGCCGATCTGGGCCTGTATGTGGTCTACGGCGTGCGCGAGCACCGGGGCGAAGGCTTCAAGACGACGGCCTCCCTCTCCCTGGCGGGAACGCTCGCCGGGGTTTCCCAGGGTGGGGCCTCCGTTTCCGTCGATTCCTCTGGTTCCGGCACCTTCGCTCCGTTCACGCACAGTGGCATGTTCGTTTCGGGTACATCCCAGACAGCCAACCCGTTGGCCGGGGGGCCTTTGGCCAGTCTCCAGTCGCCTTTGCTCGGTGCGGCTCCCGGACAGGCTGTCGCCCAGGGGCCTGCCCGGCGTGGTCCCTTGATGGACGAGCGGGTGTTCGTGCGCGCACTTGAAATCGAAGCCGTGGATCTGGCCCGCTACAAGGCTAACGACCCGGCCAATATCGTCTGGAAAATCTCCCTGGTGAGCCGCGGTTCCACCGTCAGCCTGGAAAAGGCCATGCCCTATTTTCTGGCCGTGCTCTCAGAATACATCGGCAAGCGGGCCTTCGCGAACGTACAGGTCACGAGCGATTATACCGTCTCCGTCGTCAAACCGGAACATCCCAACCATCATAGGCCTTAGCTCATGAAAAAACGCACCATCATCGTCTCTGGATTGGCCTGCACCTACCCCCTCGGAGGGGTGGCCTGGGATTACATCCAGTACCTGCACGGCTTCCACAAGCTCGGCCATGACGTCTACTATCTTGAAGACACCGGCGGCTGGGCGTACGATCCCTTTAACGTCACTTTCACCGAGGATTATTCCTACCACATCAAGTATCTCACCGAGTACCTCACCGCCCTGGACCCGGATTTGGCCAAGCGCTTCTGCGTGCGCGACCCCTCCGACAACTTCCACGGACTTTCCCGCGAGCAGCTGGCCGAGGTGGTCAAACGCGCCGACGTGGTGTTCAACATCTCCACCACCCTGTGGCTGCGCGAGGAATACCAGTCCATACCGGTCAAGGTGCTCATCGACTCCGACCCCATGTACACCCAGGCCGACATTCCGCGCTATCTGGCCGGGCAGGCCAATGAAAAAGCGGTCAAGAACATCGACCACATGAAGATGCACAACCGCTTCTTCAGTTTTGCCGAAAGCTTCGGCAAACCCGGCTGCATCATTCCGCAAGGCGTGTTCGACTGGCAGCCCACCCGCCAGCCCATCGTGCTCGATTGCTGGAAAACTCCGCGCCAGCCAGCCTCCAAGGCCTTCACCACCGTGCTTTCCTGGCAGCCCAAGGAATCCGGCCCGGATATCAACGGCGTACAGTACGGCGGCAAGAACATGGAGTTCGCCAGGTTCATCGATCTGCCCCAGAAAACTTCCGCCACCCTGGAGCTCGCCCTCGGCCAAGGCCGACCGCCCCGCGAGATGCTCATGGAAAAAGGCTGGAAGCTGGAAGACGGCTTTGCCAAGTCCACCACGCCCTGGCTCTACCGCGACTACATCTGGGACAGCTTCGCCGAGTTCAGCCTAGCCAAAAACGCCTACGTGGCCTCGCGCAGCGGCTGGTTCTCCTGCCGCAGCGCCTGCTACCTGGCGGCAGGACGTCCCTGCGTCGTCCAAGATACCGGTTTCTCCACCTTCATGCCCACAGGGCAAGGCCTGTTCGCCTTCAACACGGAGGATGAGGCTTTGGCCGGGATTGAGGCCGTGCGAAGCGACTGGGATAAACATTCAGCCGCAGCCCGGAAGATGGCGGAAGAGTGGTTCGATTCGGACGTGGTGCTGGCCAAGCTGCTTGGCGATGCGCTGGAGTAGGCCTGCAATCCATGAAGGGTCTTATTAAGGATGCGCTGATAATAGCGGGAATCACCCTGGCATTGCTGGCCGGGGCTGAGTTGGTTTTGCGCCTTGTTATCCCCGAGTCGGGTTTTGTGAGCAATGTCGACCGGTCCTGGGTGGGCAGCGATATGGCTGTTCCTGACCCGGTATTAGGGTACAAGCTCAAGCCGAACCATCGGAGCGCGGAATATGGCTTCAATTCCCTTGGGTATCGCGGAAAGGAATTTTCCAAAGATAAAGGGGAGAATGTCTTTCGCATTCTCTGCCTTGGCGGGTCCACGACCATCGGCTCCAATGCCGGGTGTAACGAATATTCGTATCCCAGCATTCTTGAGGAAATGTTCAGCAGAATCCTTGGTGGATGCTCCAAGCGGGTGGAGGTCATCAACGCCGGGGTCTTCGGGTATCACTCGTGGCATAGCCAGGCGCGGCTGGCACTGGAACTGGAAGCGCTCAAGCCGGACATGCTGGTGATAATGGATGGGTTGAACGACGTGGTAGCTGCGCATGCCCTTTCAATTGCCAATCTGGTTGCCAACAGCCTGCGGCGGGAGCAGGTAATGGCGGCGTTGGTGAACACTCCAGACAAGAAATCATCAGGACTTGAGGGTCTGATGCGCCTACGCATTGTCCATGCCGCATCCTGGGTGGAGAATGCGTTGGAGCGCAACATTCCTCTCGTCGCCAGCCTTATGCAGTGGAAAATGCGCAAGTTCGGTTTTGAGGAGAATCTTGAAAAATTCACCACGGAAGCTACGAACAAAGGGATTCCCGTATTGCTGGTGAATTATCCCTGGATTTCACGTGAAGGCACGTCCCTGGCTAGCGAGAAAGCCAGGAACCCCTACGGATTTAGTGATGATAATTTTTACCGGCTGTATCAGTTCGGTCGAGTGTATGTCCGTACCGTCCATGAGCGTTTATCGCAGCGCCATGGTATTCCTCTTGTGAATCCTCAACCGCTCTTTGACGAACAAACCCAGGATGCGATGCATACCCGCTCTGTTTTCAGCGACAACATGCATTTTACACGGTACGGGAATTATCTTCTGGCTAAAACAGTGTTGGACGCAATAGTCACCTTGCCGTCGTTCCTGAAGTATGTGTCAGACTGTGCGGCATTTCCACGCGGCTATGATGAACTCGATGTAAAAATGGTGTTCAAGGATATTTTTCAATGGGTCAAATGCAATGAGACCGGCCAGAAGGGGAGTTTTTGCCTGTTCGATGCTCTGCCGAAGGTGTCTGACTTGCAGATGGATAATGTGCGGGTAGACACAGGATCTGAAGGCTGGAGCGTTTTGAGTGTCGAAAATTCTTCCAGACCCGGAACGGTGCATTTTTCCGTTGATGCCGGGGCGTTTCCCTGGGGCGGCACAGTGGCGTTGCCCAGAGTGAAAAATCCTGAGGATTCCATACGGCTTAATGTGCTGGCCAACGGTGAAAAGCGCACACTCATGGTTTTCTCCAAAGAGGACGGCGGCAGCGGCTGGACTCCCATCAAGCACCCCGTGCCCGTAGCCTTGCCCGCCGGGCAGAGCCGGTGGGACGTGGAATTGGTGTTGAGCGGCCAAAATGCTCAGTTCTGGACCTACAACTATACGATGATTTTTCTGGAGCCGTTGCTTTCGGGCTTATAGTTCCTGCGGGCTGCACCGCAGCACACCTTTTTCATGAAGCAACGTTCTGTTGAAGGATGGCTGTATTTTTTATGCCGATACATGCTTCATACGTTCCGATGTATTGTCGTAGCCGTGTGTTTGCCCCGTCGCGGGTTGCCTCCGCGTTGTTCGCGATGCTTGTCCTGTGTGTTGCCATGGCGTTTTGTCCTGCCCTGGCCCATGCGCGTGGGTGGTCGGTGGACAATGGCAATGCGGTCAAATGGCTGGTGACGCCGGGCGGCGAGAAGTTTTTTTCGCTGGGCGTCAACAACACCAGCGGCGGCTCGGCCGATGATAAGTCGCGGGGGGAAAAAGCCTATTATTGGAGCCGGTTTTACCCGGACTTGGAAGCGTGGGGCAAAGATACGCAGCAAAGGCTGACCGGGTGGGGATTCAATACGGCGGGGGGGTGGTCGGATGTGTCGGCAGTGATGACCCTGCCGGTGATTCCTGAGATTGATCTTGGGAGGAATTCGAAGCTGCACTGGTACGATATTTTCGATCCTGCAATGCAGGAGACGACGGATGATGTCGCCCGCGAGATCGTGGCCAGGTATAAGGATAACGACCGGGTGCTGGGATATTTCACGGACAACGAAGTGGGCTGGTGGAACGCCCCGTTGTTCGTGTGGCATCTGGAAAAAGGCTGGGCGTTGTCATCCAAGCGGGTGCTGTGGCAACTGCTGTATGACCGATATCAGGGCAAGTTCGATCGGCTGTTGAAGGATTTCGTGCCGACCGAGGGTCTGGATTCATTCGAGAAGCTCAAAGCGAGTGGAGCACGTTTGAAGCTTCGGCCCGGCGGTGAGGGCATCAAGGTGATCGGCAAGTTCACCTACCTGCTCACCCGGCGGTATTACGAGCTGGCGTGGAGCGCCATGCGCAAGGCCGCCCCCAACGCGCTGGTGGTGGGCGACAGGCTGCCGCTGTACTATAACCAGGACGCTGTGCTGGCCCAGCGCGGGCTGGTGGACGTGCTCTCCACCAACTACAATGTGGACTGCCCCGACGGCTGGGTGGCCCCGTACTACTTCGAGGGGCTTCGGGACCTGAGCCCCGCGCCGGTGCTGATCTCGGAGTTTTTCTTTGCTGCTAAGGAGAATCGTAGCGGCAACGCCAACAACGGCCACCTGATGCATGTGGACACCCAGGAAGAGCGCGCCCTGGGAGCGACGGAGGCCATGCGCAACTTCGCGGGCTTCCCCAACGTGGGCGGGGTGCACTGGTTCCAGTATACCGATGAGCCCACCGGCGGCCGCAGCGACGGCGAGGATTTCAACATGGGGCTGGTGGACATCCACAATCAGCCCTATGAAATGCTCACGGACGGATTTACCCGGCTTAACAAGGATATTCCAGCCATCCACGCGGCAAGCCGCTGGACTCCCAAGCCCCTGCCTGGGGCGAAGACTGTTATCCTGCGCGACGGCATGGACAAGAACTTCGCGGACGGCTCGCTGCTTGATTGGCGGGACAAGGCTGCAACCCGGCTTTTGGGATTTACCGCACCCAAACCGTATGTGCCGTTTGGCGACGTGCATATGAGCTGGAGTCCGGCGGGACTCAGTTTCTTCAACATCGCGGGCAACTATGTGGACCTCTCGCTGCTTGAATACCAGGGCGAGTTTCCGTTGTCAGAGACGTATCAAATCCATATAATGGTTGATGCTGGGGGTGGTGCCCGCCATTTCGCGGTGCATCTGTCCCCCAGGCCGCACAGCGTCTGGCCTGGTCGCTACGAGTTAGTGCCGCAGCTGTGGCGTTATGAGGACGGCAAGCCTGTTGAGCGGCTGGAGAGCGGGGGGCTTTTGCAGGCGCTGGACAAGCCCCTGCCCCATATCCAGGTGGAGGGCCTGCTCACGGCGCAGATGCTTGGTGTTGACGCCCTGCGGCCTGGGCAGGAAGTGCAACTGTCGGTTAAGGTGACCAACTTTTATCGTGAACTGACCATGGCCTGGGACGACGCGGGGCAAGCCAAAACCGTGATCCTGGGCCGGGCAACGGATAACGCGGGAGAAGCGCAATGAAAGGCGCAATACTGGTGACTGGCGGCGCGGGCTACATCGGCTCGCATACCTGCAAGGCCCTGAAAAAGGCCGGATACGAACCCATCACCTTCGACAGCATGGTCTACGGCCATGAGTGGGCCGTGAAATGGGGCCCGCTGGTGCGCGGCGACATTCTGGACGGCGAAGCGCTCGACGCCGTGTTCCAGCAGTACAAACCCCTGGCTGTGCTGCATTTCGCGGCCTTCGCCTATGTGGGCGAATCGGTTTCCGATCCTGAAAAATACTACCGCAACAACGTGGGCGGCACGCTGTCGCTGCTTTCGGCCATGCGCCGGGCGGGCTGCAAGAATATCGTGTTCTCCAGCACCTGCGCCACCTACGGCGTGCCCAATGAGTTGCCCCTGCGCGAGGATCATCCGCAAAAGCCCATCAATCCCTACGGCTGGACCAAGCTGATGATGGAACAGACCCTGCGCGATTTCGATGCGGCCTACGGCATCCGTTTCGCCGCCCTGCGCTATTTCAACGCTGCCGGGGCCGACCCGGACTGTGAGATCGGCGAAGACCACGATCCCGAGACGCACCTTATCCCGCTGGTGGTCTACGCCACCCAGGGCCGCCGTCCCCAGGTGGAAATCTTCGGCACGGATTACGACACCCCCGATGGCACCTGCATCCGCGACTACATCCATGTGACCGACCTGGCCGAGGCCCACATCCTGGCGCTGGATTACCTTCAGAGGAAGGACGAAAGCCTTATCGTCAACCTGGGCACGGGCAACGGCCAGACCGTGCGCGAGGTGATCCGCGCCGTGGAGAAGGTTTCCGGCAAGACCACCCCGGTAAAAGTCGGCCCCCGCCGCCCCGGCGACCCGCCGGGCCTGTACGCCCACGCCGACAAGGCTTACGCCCTGCTGGGGTGGAAGCCCCGGTACGGGGATATCGAGACCATCGTGGGTACTTCCTGGAAGTGGCACGAGAAGCATAAGTAGCTGGCGCATTGGAAAACAAAAGCCCGGATATTTTCCCCGTCCGGGCTTTTCGCGTTATGAGCACTTTTGCGTGCGGCAGAGCGGACAGGGCTTTGCACCGGGGATAAAATCCGCTAATGGATAAGAACTGTTTCTATCGTCCAGCACCGGGAGATTCGATATGGCTGAAAAAGACGCGCCCCTTGAGATTCGTGGAATTGCCATGGACGCCATCAGGAACAGAAACGAGCAACGCGTGGCGGCTCTTTTGGCTCAGGTGCTCGACGAGGAATCCGGTTACAACCCCGACCCTTTGGATATCCAGGATATCTACGCACTGTCCCTGAACCTTCTGCCCTCGCGCTACCGGCAATCGGGAACCATCGTGCTCTCCGAGCCGGTCAAGGAAGCCCACATACTTTCAGCCATCCGCCGTGCCCTGCGCACGGTGCGGGAGCGGCCAAACTACTGATCTTTAGTTGAAAAGAATTTTGCAGGCAGCCCCTGCCGGGACACCGCGTGGTTACCGGCAGGGGCTGTGTCGTTGGAGGGGTTGGGTCAGATCAACGGTCTTGGCGGTGGGGGCAGTGGCCTTCACCGAAGCGATGCCGGTCTCCATGTTTTGTTTGTTCTCGTAATGCTGGCTCGTCCCGATGGGTTCACCATTGGCGGCTTCAAGAACGAAAAACGGCTTCCCGTTCACTCCTGTCTTGCGTTTGTACTGGGCATCGACAGGGGCGTTCGTCTTGACCGAGGCGATGCCGGTTTTCGCGCTCTGCTTGGTCGTATAGGTTTCGCTCGTGAGGATTACTTCGTTATTGCCCGCTCGGAGGTTGAACATGAATTGACCGTTTTTCGTGGTTTTGATCTCGAAAGTACCTGACATAATTGCCTCCTCGGAGGTGGTTAGGATGGATGAGAGTGCTGTGGGAGAAGTAAGTCACGTCAGAAATGTGTCAAGGCGTATGGTCCAATTGTGTACTTAAACAAATGACTATCATGTTTCAAAAGTACACTGATTTGGTACAGTGTCATGGCGTTACCCCGTCTCCCCGCCATTCCCTTCCTCGCTGAAATCGGTTAGAAACAAAGACCAGGCCATCTCGCCTGCATCAATAAAATTATCAAGTTATTCCAGGTTATTACGTTATGGCTGATTTTGTTCATCTGCATTGTCATACGGAATACTCCCTGCTCGACGGGGCCATCCGCATCGGCGACCTCACCAAGAAGGCCGTGTCTTTCGGCTGCCCGGCTGCGGCCATTACCGACCACGGCAACCTCCACGGGGCCTTGGTGTTTTACGAGGCCTGCAAGAAGGCCGGGATAAAGCCCGTCATCGGCTGCGAGGTCTACGTGGCCAAGGGGCTGCACACCGACCGCAACGCCCGCAGCCCCCGCGACGCTGGCTATCATTTGGTGCTTCTGGCCCAGAACTTCGCAGGCTATCAGAATCTGCTCAAGCTTTCCTCCGTGGCCCACATGAAGGGCTTCCACTACAAGCCCCGGGTGGACCATGCTCTGCTGGCCGCACACAACGAGGGGCTCATCGCCCTGTCGGCCTGCCTGGCGGGCGAGGTCCCCCAGATGCTGCTCAAGGAGGGCATGGGGCCGGGCCGGGACATGGCCCGCACCTACATGGAACTCTTCCCGGACAGGTTTTTCCTGGAAGTCCAGGCCAACGGCATGGCCGAGCAGGACCAGCTCAACGCCATGGTGCTGGAACTCTCCGATGAGCTGAAGCTCCCGCTGGTGGCCACCAACGACTGCCATTACCTCGAAGCCAGCGACGCCGAAGCCCACGACGTGCTGCTGTGCATCCAGACCCAGGCCCAGGTGGAAGACGCCAAGCGCATGCGCTTCTCCACCAAGGAACTCTATTACCGCTCCCCGGAGGAAATGGCCCAGGCTTTTTCCCATGTGCCCCAGGCCCTCTCCAACACCTGCGAGATCGCCGAGCGGGTAAGCCTGGATCTCGACCTCAAAACCTACCATTTCCCGGTCTACGCCGTGCCCGAGGGCGTCAGCCTGGACGACGAAATGGCCAGTCTGGCCCGCAAGGGGCTCACCGACCGGCTGGCCAAGATGCCCCAGAAACTTTCCCCGGACCAGGAGAAGGTCTACTGGGCGCGGTTGGAATACGAGCTGGACGTCATCAAGCAGATGGGCTTTCCCGGCTATTTCCTCATCGTGCAGGATTTCATCAACTGGGCCAAAGACCAGGGCATCCCCGTGGGGCCGGGCCGCGGCTCGGCAGCCGGGTCGCTGGTGGCCTTCGCCCTGCGCATCACCAACCTGGACCCGCTGCCTTATGATCTGCTGTTCGAGCGCTTTCTGAACATCGAACGCATCTCCATGCCGGACATCGACGTGGATTTCTGCGAACGCCGCCGCACCGAGGTTATCCGCTACGTCTCGGAAAAATATGGCAGCGATTTCGTGGCCCAGATCACCACCTTCGGCACCATGAAGGCCAAGGCTGTGGTGCGCGACGTGGGCCGCGCCATGGGCATGAGCTTCGGCGAAACCGACCGCATCGCCAAGCTGATCCCTGACGAACTCAAGATGACCATCGAAAAGGCCCTGGACAAAACCCCGGAGCTCTCGGTGTTGGCGGCCCAGGACGACAAGATCAACAGGCTGCTCAACGTCTCACGCCGCCTGGAGGGCATGGCCCGCCACGCCTCCACCCACGCCGCCGGGGTGGTCATCTCCGACCGGCCCATGACCGAATATGTGCCCCTCTACCACGGTAAGAACCAGGAAACCGTCACCCAGTGGGACATGAAGCGGGTGGAAAAGGTCGGCCTGGTCAAGTTCGACTTCCTGGGCCTGAAAACCATGACGGTCATCCAGGACGCCCTGGACATCATCAAGGAGATGGGCGAAATCCCGCCGGACCTGGACAACCTGCCCCTCACGGATACCGCGACCTACGAGTTGTTCTCCCGTGGCGACACCGACGGCATCTTCCAGGTGGAATCCGACGGCATGCGCAAATACCTGCGCATGTTGAAGCCCAACTGCTTTGAAGACATCATCGCCATGCTGGCCCTCTACCGGCCCGGGCCGCTGGGTTCGGGCATGGTGGACGAATTCGTCAAGCGCAAGCACGGCCAGGTGGCTGTGGAATATCCCCACCCGGATCTGGAGCCCACGCTCAAGCCCACCTACGGCGTCATCGTCTATCAGGAGCAGGTGATGCAGATCGCCCAGGTGCTCTCGGGCTACTCCCTGGGCGAGGGCGACCTGCTGCGCCGGGCCATGGGCAAGAAGAACGCCGAGGAGATGGCCAAGCAGCGCGCCCGTTTTCTGGAGGGCACCCGCAAGAAGGAAATCCCCGACGCCAAGGCCAACGAAATCTTCGACCTCATGGAGATGTTCGCCGAGTACGGCTTCAACAAGTCCCACTCGGCGGCTTACGCCCTTATCTCCTACCACACGGCTTTCCTGAAAACCCATTTCCCCGTGGCCTTCATGGCCGCGCTGATCACCTCGGACATCGACAATCAGGATAAGGTCCTCAAATACATCTCCGATTGCCAGGATCGCGGCATCGAGGTGCTGCCGCCCGACGTCAACCACTCCATGCGCCACTTCAGCGTGCGCGAGGGCAAGATCATCTACGGCCTGGCGGGCATCAAGAACGTGGGCGGCGAGGCCATCAACGAAATCGTGCGCGAGCGCGAAGAAAACGGCCCCTTCGAGAGCTTTCTGGATCTCACCACCCGGGTGAACCTGCGCAAGACCACCAAGCGGGTGCAGGAATACCTGATTAAGGCCGGGGGCATGGACAGCTTCGGCGTGCCCAGGGCGGCGCTTTTGGCCTGCCTGGACAAGATCGTGGGCCAGGGGCAGAAGCGGGCCGAGGACAAGGCCCGTGGCCAGCTCTCGCTTATGGCTCTGGCTCCGGCGCCGGTGGCCAAAACCTGCGGCATCGGCCTGGCCTGCGAAGAGGCACTGGTTCCCGAATGGAGCCACGAGCAGATGATGGCCTTTGAAAAGGAGGCCATCGGCTTTTACCTCACCAGCCATCCCCTCAAGGCCTATATCCGCGACGTGCGCCGTATGGGCATCAAGACCCTCTCCGAGTGCCGGGGCTACGTGGGGGGCAGCGAAGTGAAGGTGGCGGCGGTGGTCACCACTCGCAAGGAGATCATCACCAAAAAGGGCGACCGCATGGCCTTCTGCGGCCTGGAAGATATCGGCGGCGAGGCCGAAGGCATCTTTTTCCCTGAGGCCTTTGCCCGGCTGCGCGAGATCATCGCCGGGGACACCCCGTTGCTCATCACCGCCAAGATCAATGAGAGCAAAGAGGAAGCCGAGGCCGAGGTGCGGGGCAAGCTGAAACTTGAGGTGCAAAACGCCGTGCCCATGGCCCAGGCGGTCATGGCCGGTGACGAACCCGTGGAGGTGCGCGTGGAGGCACAGGCGTGTTCCTCCCTTGCGGACCTTGCGGAAATCTTCCATAAGTATCCAGGTTCGGCGCGCATTCACCTGCGCCTGATGTTTACCGGCATGGAATGCCTTGTCGGTTTGTCCGACGAATTGACCGTCGGCCCATGCCCGGATTTTTGGAAGGACGTGGATTGCTTCCTGGCGGAAAACCGCCCCGATGCGGTCTAACAGCCTGTTGCAAAACAGGCTATGCGGACCAGGATGGTTCGCCGGTTGTAATACAACCGTGAGTAATGGTTGAGCTTTGCTAAACCATTACGTGGTTGAAAAAGCCCAGGACGGGCTTTTTCAACAGGCTCCTAAAGGGGGAACACCGTGACTACCAACGCCAGCAAAGATGAACGCCCGGTTGTAAAGCGGGGCATTTTTCGCCTGACCATAACCGACGAGTTTTCCTCCTCCCACTGCCTGCGCAACTATCAGGGGCCGTGCGAGGCCCTGCACGGGCACAATTTCGTGGTGGAGGCGGTGTTCCAGGGCGAACGCCTGACCAAGGACACCGAAATGCTTATGGATTTCAAGGAGTGCAAGGCGCTTCTCAAGCAGGTGACCGATACGCTGGACCACACCCATCTGAACAACGTGCCCTATTTCCAGCGGCGCAACCCCACGGCAGAAAACCTGGCCCGCTTCATTTACTGGGAACTGGGCCGCATGCTGGAGGGCCGTCCGGCCGCTCTGGCCGAGGTGAGCGTGTTTGAGAAATCCACCAGCAAAGCTACCTATTTCGAGGTTTCATGAGGCTGGTGGTGCAGCGCGTCAGCCGGGCCGAGGTGCTGGTGGCCGGGGAGCGCGTGGCCGCCATGGGCGCGGGCCTTCTGGTTCTGTGCGGCTTTGGTTTAGATGACGGCCCCGGCGCGCCGGGCACTTCCTGGTGGAAGGCCATGGTGGCCAAGCTCTTGGAGTTGCGTATTTTTTCCGA
This sequence comes from Desulfovibrionales bacterium, assembly GCA_038248065.1. Classification (GTDB taxonomy): domain Bacteria; phylum Desulfobacterota; class Desulfovibrionia; order Desulfovibrionales; family Desulfovibrionaceae; genus Fundidesulfovibrio. The sequence goes on from JBBRUD010000031.1 coordinate 22,184, forward strand.
TGCCGGGGGGAAGATGAATGTGAGTTTGGCCGATGTGGACGGCGGCGTGCTGCTGGTTTCCCAGTTCACGCTGTACGGCGACTGTCGCCGGGGCAGGCGCCCGTCCTTTTCCGGGGCAGCCGCGCCGGAGGTGGCCAGAGCCCTGTTTGATCGCCTGCGTGCGGATGTGGAGACCATGCTTCCCGGTCGGGTCGGCGCGGGCGTCTTTGGAGCGGACATGGACGTCAGCCTGACCAACCACGGCCCGGTGACGCTCATTCTCGACAGCCGGGATTTCGTCTGATGGCCGCCGAGGAGGAAATCCGCGTCCTGGTGGTGGACGACTCGCGCACGGTGCTGCGCCTGCTCACCTACATTCTGGGGCAACATTACCGCCTGCATTCGGCCGAGGACGGCCAGGAGGCCATCGAGGCCCACGCTTCCTTCAAGCCCGAAGTGGTCATCCTGGATATGAACATGCCCGTGAAATCGGGCCTGGAAGTGATGCAGCACATCCGCAACGTGGCCCAGGACCACGAGGCCCAGATTATCGTGCTGACCGCCCAGGACACCAAGGCCTTGAAGGCCAAGGCCTTTGCCATGGGGGCCAATGATTTTCTGGCCAAACCCTTTGACCGCGAAGAACTTCTGGCCCGCGTGGGCGCAGCCGCCCGCCAGGTGACCCTGACGCGCCGCCTGCGCCAGGCCTACGAGCGCATCAGCCGGGAGATCGACTTGGTGGCCGGGCTGCAACGCCGTTTGCTGCCCGAGTGCAGGCCCGTCTCCGACGGCATCGGCGTGGATTGTTTCTACCTGCCCTCAGGCCGTGCCAGCGGCGACTATTACGACTTCTTCACCCTACCCGACGGGGCCCTGCGGGTGGTGATGGCCGACGTTTCCGGCCATGGCGCGCGGGCGGCCTTCCTGATGGCCGTGGTGCGCACCCTCATGCGCGTCACCCAGACCCACTTCCTCAGCCTGGCCGAGACCATGGCCCTGACCAACCACCATCTGGTGTCCTCGGTTTCCGAAGAGCCTGATTTCGTGACCATGGTAGCCGCGGACATCGACACAGCCAGGGGGTCCATCACCTATATCAATGCCGGGCACTGTCCGGCCATGCTGCGCCAGGGCGCAGTGGTTACCAGCCTGGAGCCCACCGGGCCGGTGCTGGGATTCTTTCGCCAGGAATTCAAGCCGGTCACGCTGTCCATAACCCGTCCCGCCGGGCTTTTTCTGTACACTGACGGCTGGTTCGAGTGGCGCACGGCTCTGAAGGATATGTATGGCATGGAGCGCTTTCAGGAATTGGCCGAAAGCCTGATGCTCAAAGGCGGGTTCAGCCTGAGGGGGCTTCTGGCCGAGCTTCCCGGCGTCGGCCAGGACAAGCCGGTGTTTCTTGACGACGTCACCGCCCTGTGGGTGACCATCGACCAGGCGACCGATCAGGTGTTCAGGGCGCGTTCCGCTCCGGGCAAGAGCCGCGCCCTGGCCCGGCAGGTGGTGGCCGCCCTGGCCGATGTTGTGGCCGACCCCGACACCCTGCACGACCTCGATATCGTACTCACCGAAGCCTGCGCCAACATCACCCGCCATGCCTATCCCGACGGGGAGGGTAACATGGAGGTGCGCCTGAAGATCGTGCCGGGCCAAACTGTGGAAATGGATGTGGTGGATTGGGGCTGCGGTTTTGGTGAAGGCGTGCATTTCGACAACCCCGGGCCGGATTCAGAATGCGGTCGGGGCATGTTTATCATCCGCAAACTTTCCGATCACTGCGAGGTGCTGCGGCTCGGCAACGAGAACATTCTGCACGTGGTCAAAAACATAAGGAAGGATCTGTGGAAAATCTGACGTGGGAAAAAAAAGGCACGGCCCTGCTGGCCAAATACGTGGGCGAGATAACCCTGGAAGTTACCGGCGGGTTCAAGCAGGAAGTGGAGGGCGCTCTCGGCGACGCCACGGCCATGGTGCTTGATCTCTCCGAGGTGAGCTTCATGGATTCTTCCGGCATCGGCTTCCTGGTGGCCTGCAACACGCGCATGCAGACCGCAGGCAAGACCCTGGTGCTCTATCAGCCCAGCACCCAGGTGCGCAAAACACTGGGGCTGGTGCAACTGATGAGCTATTTTCAGGTCGCCGACGGCCAGCCGGATCTGGACAGCCTGCTGGGAGCCTGATCCGCAATGGCCGCCCCCAGGGTGCTTCTGGTCACCAGCCGATTTTTTCTGCTGGGTGAGATCATGGCGGCCTTCGACCGGCTGGGCGTGGCCTACCGCTATCTGGATACCGGCGGCGATGAGGTGGACAAGGACGCCTACGTCTCGGTCATCAGCCGGTCCATCGCGGAATTGCGGCCAGATTTCGTGCTCACCGTCAACCACCTGGGCGTGGACCACGAGGGCATTCTCACCGGGCTCTTAAGTGCCGCAGACATCCCCCTGGCCTCCTGGTTCGTAGACAATCCGTATCTGGCCCTGGCGCTATACGACCAGCCCTCGGCCAAGCGCACGGCCATCTTCACCTGGGATGCGGACAATCTGGAACCCTTGCGCCGCAGCGGTTTCGAGCAGGTATTCTACCTGCCTCTGGCAACGGACGAATTGCGTTTTACTCCCGCTCCCAAGGCTTCGCTCACCCATCCCTGGCGAGCCAGGGTGAGCTTCGTGGGCAACTCCATGGTCATCAAGACCCGTAAACGGCTGGAATACGCCGAGCCTTCACCCGCCCTGCTGGCAGCCCTGCCGGAACTGGCCAGGGGGTTCGGCGCCCACCCGGAGTGGTCGGTGCGGGCCTATCTTTTCGCCCATCACCCGGAACTCGCCGGGGAGTTCGCCGCCCTTGCCACCCCGCAGCGCCAGTTGGCCTATGAAACCGCCGTCATCTGGGAATCCACCCGGCAGTACCGTAGGGCCTGCCTGGAGCAGCTTATGGAGTTCAGCCCGGCCATCGTGGGCGATCCGGGCTGGCTGGAGACGTTTCCCGGCGGCGGCTGCGCCGGAGGGGAAGTCCGGGCCGGGGCAAACGGCGGGGCAAGCGCAGTCCCCGCGGATAAGGGTTGCCCGCCCCGGCGCTGGCGGCGCATCCCGGAGCTGGCCTATTACGACGAGCTGCCCAATTTCTACCCCCTTTCGGCCATCAACTTCAACTGCACCAGCCTGCAGATGAAGGGCGCGGTGAACCAGCGTGTGTTCGACGTGCCTGCCTGCGGAGCCTTTTTGCTCACCGACCATCGGGCGCAGATGGAGCGGCTGTTCGAGCCTGGAAGGGAAGTGGTCTGCTACAACCAGCCCGAGGAGATCCCCGATCTGGTTCGCCATTATCTGGCCCATCCCCAGGAGCGCCGGGCAGTGGCTCAGGCGGCCAGGCAGCGGGTGTTGGCCGAGCACACCTACACCACGCGCATGGGCCAGTTGTTGACCCTGATGCGCCAGACCTTCGGTTGATCATGGCCTGGATACTGGAAACACTGCCTGAGGCCCTTGGCTATCACCTGCTGGCCGGTTCCGAGGGGGCCGGGCATCTGGCCCAGGCTGCGGCCATGGCTGGGGATGTCGGGCTCATTGAGTTGGCCCGGTCCCTGTTACTGGCCGCCTGGCTGGAATCCCCTCTGGACGGGGCTTTGGCCGGACAGGTTGCGGCAAGCTCCGGCATCCCTGCGATGGTCTCCACCCTGGCCGGGCGGGTGAGCGCCTCCTTCCGCCATCCTGGCGAGCTGGGCTATTACCGCCGTCTGGCCGAGAGGCGCGACCACGCCAAAATACAGGCCTACCTGGAGCGGGAGCGGGGCAGGGAACCGGAGAACCTTTTCTGGACAGGTCGGGCCCTGACCCACGCCATGGCCGAGGAGGACTGGGACTGGGCCGTCCAAGTCGCATCGGGCCTGCCCGAACTGCTGGCTCGGCTGACGCGCGGCGATATCGCACTGCTTTCCGCTTGCCCGGAACAGGCCTTGGCCGAGTACCGCACCTGCCTGAGCCTGTGGGAAGGGCCGGGGACAGGAACCGGTGCGGGCAGTTGTCTGCACCGGGGGGCGTATCCGGGCGAGGGGCCAAGGCCAGCCGGGCGGGGGAGGGCACCGGACCTGAACCATCAGAGCGTCCCGGCCGCGTCGTCTGGCGCGTCCTCCGGCCTGCGCCCGCGCCTGGCCCAGGCCCTGCGGGCCTTGGGAGAACCTGCCCTTGCAACGGCGCAGCTGCGTCTGGCTCTGGTCGAGCAACCCTGGCGCGTGGGAGCGCTTCTGGCCCTCTTCGACTTGGAAACCGGGCGATGCGAGCGTCTGGAGACGCTGCCGGGCTCCGTGGCCGTGCTGCTCTACACCTACGGCAAGGCTGTGGACCTGGACCGCACCCTGGCTTCCCTGGCCGCCAGCACGTTGGGCGGCGCACGCCTGTTCGTGCTGGACAACGGCAGCCCGGACCACACGCCCCAGGTGCTGGCCGCCTGGACGGACCGCCTGGGGCCGGACTGTCTGCATACCATCCGGCTGCCGGTGAATATCGGCGCGCCCGCCGCCCGCAACTGGCTCATGCGCCTGCCCGAAGTGCAGGCCATGGACTGGTCCGTCTATGTGGATGACGACGTCAGCCTGCCGCCGGAGTGGCTTCAGCGGCTCGGCGCTGCGGCTACGCTCTATCCTGATGCCGGTGTCTGGGGCTGCCGGGTGCGCGACTTCGCCAGGCCGGGCCGCATCCAGTCCGCCGACGCCTTTCTTGTGCCCCTTGAGGGATCGGAACAACTCCACGCCCGGCGCTTCGAACTGACCAACTGCCATCACCAGACCCTGGACCGGGGACAGTTCTCCTACTTGCGCCCCTGCGCCACGGTGACCGGATGCTGCCATCTTTTCCGCACAGCCACCCTGGCGGTCCAGGGCGGTTTCGACCTGCGCTACAGCCCTTCGCAATACGACGATCTGGATCACGACATCCGGCTGCTTCTGGCCGGGCGGACGCCCGTATATCAGGGACATCTGGCTGTGGGCCACTTCAAGAGCACCGGCAGCCAGGGAACTTTGGGGCAAAGCCAGTACGCCGTGGGCTATGCCAACCAGTTCAAGCTGCACCACACCTATACGCCGGAGCAGTTCGACCAGGCGGCCAATACGGCCCGGCAGGCCGCCTGGACCGACGCCCTGGAAAAATGGCGGCAGTTGGGGCTGGAAATCGGGGGGCGGCCATGATGGACAAACCCGTCAGCCCTGTGGAGGTCGAGCCCGGCCCGGTGAGCCTGAAGCCCCTGGACCTGGCAAGCGCGAGCCCGGAAACTCCGAGCCCCGGCCCCGGAGAGACTGCGCCAGCCAACCCCGGCCCCGGAGAGGGCGAGTCTGCAAGCCCCACTCCGGCGGACCGGCAGGAGCCCGGCTTGCTCCCCGATCTCGTCTTGCAGATGCAGCGCATGGGCGACATCCTGTTGTCGTTTCCCCTGTTTTGCTGGATGCGCCGGGGCACTCCGGCCCGCCCCATTTGGGTGGTGGCCGAACCGGTGTTCTTCGAGCCGCTCATGCATCTTTCGCCGCCGGTGGTCTATGCGGCCTGGACCGGGGCCGAGGAGCTTGGCGGGCAGGCGATCAACGTGCTCTTGAACCTGAGCCACCGGCCTGAAGCAGCCGGTTTCGCTGCCCGCATGCATTCATGTCTGCGTCTGGGGCCGGTGCGCGACGCAGCGGGCATTACTCGCATCAACGGCCCTTGGCAGCTCTACCGGGCCTCGCTGATCCACAATAACCGGCACAACCGCTTTCATTGGGCGGAACTTAACGCCCTGGATTGCGTTGACAATGGCCAGTTTTCCTCCACGCACTTCGACCAGCCCCGCACTCCGGCTGAGGGCAACGTCTCCGTAGGCGTGTTCATTGGGGCCAGCCAGGATGAAAAACGCCCGCAGCCGGACTTTTGGGCCGCTTTGTGCGACGAGCTGATCCGCCGGGGCCTGCGCCCGGTGCTTCTGGGCGGGCCGGGAGATATTGGGCTTGGGGCGCAGGTGGGCCAGAGCTTGGCCGGACAGTCCGGCGGGATTCTTAACCTCTGCGGAACCCTGGGGCTGCGTGAACTGGCCGCCGTGGGCCAGACCCTGGCCCTTATGATCACCCCGGACACCGGGCCCATGCATCTGGCCGCCTGGACCGGCCTGCAAGTGCTCAACCTGTCCATGGGGCCGGTAAGCCCCTGGGAGACCGGGCCGTTCATGCCCGGACATTACGTGTTGCGAGCCGGGATATCCTGCCTGGATTGCTGGGAGTGCCGCCAACCCCGCCTTTTGTGCCGGGACAGGTTCGATCCGGCCCAGGTAGCCTACCTGGCCTGGAGAATGGTCAAAGGGTCCGCCCGGCTCAAGGCACCGCCGGGCATGCGCCTTTACCGTACCGGACGCACCGCTGAGGGCTTCTATATGTTGGAGAGGCAGGGTGCCCGCGCGTCCACGGCCCCTGACATTCTGGGCGAACTGTGGCGGGGCGTTTTCGGCATGTTCTTCGGCCTCTGGGGGCCGCAGCGTCCGGCAGCGGCCTGGGCGGACCTCCAGGCCGCCTTTCCCCGGCTGGCTCTGGCCTTCCGGCGGGCAGCCCTGGAGCTGGCCGGAAGCATGAGCCGAGCCCTGGCCTTGGGCCTGGACCACCTGGATGATGCCTTCTGGCAGGGTGCCCCATCCATGATCCGGCCGGTGGCCGGGTTTATGCACATGCGGCTCCAGAACGGTGATTTTTCCCTGGATACCTGGCGGGAATGCCTGGCCTACATGGAACGGTTGCTCCCGCTGCTGACGGACGGGACAGCCGCAGAAGCCCCATCGATCCCACCCCGCTGACCACCTTCAGCCTCCTTCGCCCTCCAACCTGGAACGCCTTTTGTACTTAAGGCTCAGCAGGAGGACGACCATGCAAATACTTCCCACTCAGCCCTCAGCGCTGTTGGGGTTTATCCCGACGGAACTCATTGCCACCGCTCAGCACGCGGTTGCCAATATTAATTTTTCAGACCTCCTGGCCTTGCATCCTCTTGATCCCGTGGATCAGGCGCTGGCCGCATCCAACGCCGCCAACAAGGCCCAGAGCCAACTTCAAGTAGCCGAGGAGGCCAGGAAGGCCACTGAGGCCGCCAGTCAGGCAGCGTCAACGACCGCTGCGCAGGCCTCCGCGCCTCAGCCTCTGGCCGCAGCTTCTTCGAGTGCAGTCTCCAAGCCTGGCGAAGCCCCCGGCCTGGAAGCCATGAGCAATGTGAAGATGAGCCAGGAAGATTTTGCCCAGGTGCGCGGTAAATTGGAGGAGGCAGGCGTTCCCAAGGAAAAACTCGACGAAATGCAAAAGCAGGTGGCCAGCCCCCAAGGCTACACCTGGGGGCAGTTCGTCCAGGGCCTGCAAGAGACCATCCGCGAGAGCCTCATGCCCAAGGTTGAGCTTTCAAGCATGGACAAAGCCAACCTGAGTTCCCTGTTCGGTCGCCTGGGCTTCGACGCCAAGCAGTCCAGCGAGTTGGCCGAGGGCATGGCCAACGGCCAATCCGCCAAGGTGTGGAAGCAGGTGTCGGCCAAGTTGGCCACCATGGACCCCAATTCCAAGGTGACTATCCCCACGGAAGAGGCCCAGGCGTTCCTCAAGGCCCTGCGGCTTCCGGCTTCGGTGCAGGACCGCCTGACCACGGCTTTTGGCCAGCTCGCGGGCAAGGAAATTTCCTCCGGCGTGCTCGGTGAAGCCCTGAAGGGCGTCAAGGCTGAGGTGGATGCGCAGTTTGGCCAGATAGGCGACGCCTTGAAGCAACTGCGCGAGATCGTCAGCCCGGTAATTGCCCAGGCTCAGGGGCGGGAACTGACGGCCAAGAAGGCGGCAGAGAGTCTTGCGGGCTCCAAGTCGCAGGCTGCCACCCTGGCCAAGGACCCCGTGCAGGCCGTCTCTACAATCATGGAAACCAGCAGCGCGCACAAAGATCAGGCTGTTCAGACCGATCTGAAGGCTCAGGCGGATCAGAAGAACCAAATTGGCCAACCCGGCGCTCACGCCGTGGACCCCAACGGCAAAAATACCCAGCGCGATCATGGTGCTTTTCAGAATTCCGGCAAAAATGGCCAGGAGCAGCAATCCCGCCAAGACAAGGCCTGGAACGAATTTTTCGGCAAGGTGCGCGTGGAAGGCGACGCTACTCCTCATACGGGCGTGCAGACGCCCAATGCGGCGTTCGCCACGCTGGGAGGCAAGACGGTTCCGACCCTTGCCGCCGCACAGGGCGAGGCGGCTGCGGCGCGCACTCAAAGCCAGCAGGTTTTCAGCCAGGTGGAGAGCGGCCTTTTGCGCAATCTGGGCCAAGGCACCAAGCAGATGACCCTGGAGCTCACCCCGGACAACCTGGGCAAGCTCAATGTGGTGCTGACGGTGAATGGCAAGGAAGTAAACGCCCTGATCAAGACTGATAACCCGGAAACCAGCAAGTTGCTGGGCGACAGCTTGGCACAGCTCAAGGACAGCCTTGAGCGCCAGGGGCTTACGGTGGCCAAGCTGGAAGTGCAGACCGGCCTGGCTCAGGATTCCTCCCTGGGACAGCAATGGAGCGGGGCTAATCAGCACAATATGGCCCAGGAGCGGCGCGACGCTTTGGAGCGCATGCGCGGAACGAGCCTGCTGGGTGGCATTTCCGGGTTGGCCCAGGACATGCAGAATACGGGGGCACAGGTAAAAAATTCCCAGGGCGGCGTGGACCTCATCGCTTAGAAAGACCGCCCGGAGGCACCCCATGAGTTCATCATATTCTGGATCGAGTGCAGCCATAATGGGCCAGGCCGAACAGACCGCAGCCGCTACGGCGGCGGCCAAGGCGGCAAACAAATCCTCCCTTGGCAAGGATGATTTCCTGAAACTCCTGGTAACCCAGATGAAGCAGCAGGATCCCTTGAACCCCATGGACGACAAGGAATATGTGGCGCAACTGGCGCAGTTCTCCAGCCTTGAACAGCTGACCAACATCAGCACCGGCATCACGGATTTGAAAACGTCCATGGGCCAGCAGACGCAGCTTTCCGCAGTGGGCTTCATCGGCAAGACCGTCAAGTCCAACGGGTACAAGGTCTCCAAGGAAGGGGACTCCATAAGTGCGCTTTCCTACACGCTGCCGGATCAGGCCGCCAACGTCACCATGAACATCATGGATGCCAACGGCAACATCGTGCGCGCCATCGACATGGGCGCCAAATCGGCAGGCGACCAACAGTTCCAGTGGAATGGCAAGGACGACAGCGGCACGACCGTGGCCGACGGCCTCTACGCGGTGGGCATCACAGCCACCGACGGCAGCGGCAACGGCATGATGGTCACCTCCAGCGTGACCGGCAGGGTGACCGGCACGGCGATGAACAACGGCGTGTTCCAACTGAAATTGAGCGACGGTCGCTCGGTGAATTTCACGGACGTCCAGGAAGTGCTCAACACTCCTACGACGACTGCTGCCACAAATTAATGCCAGGGTAGAAATCGGAGGTTGTTATGAGTTTATCATCATCAATGTGGTCTGGAGTTACAGGCCTTCAGGCCATGGGGCAGCAGATGGGCGTTATTGGCAACAACCTGGCCAACGTAAACACTGTGGGCTATAAATCCGCCCGCATGGATTTTGAAGACCTGGTGTACGCCAACGTCACCACGGGCGCTGGCGTCGGTCAGGTGGGCCAGGGCGTGCGCGTGGGTGCCATTCTCTCCGATTTCAGCCAGGGCGGTTTCCAGGCCACCAACGAAGCCATGGATATGGCCATATCCGGCTTGGGCTTCTTCAACGTGAAAAACAAGGTCACCCAGGCCACCTACTATACCAGAGCGGGTAACTTCCGTTTCGACCGCGATGGATTCCTGGTGGACCCCAACAAGCTCACCGTTCAGGGTTGGGAAGTGAACCAGAGCGCCTTGCGCAGCGCCAAGTCCCAGGGAGAGTCCCTGACGCAGGTTCCCGTCAAGGGCTCGCTGACTGATGTCCGCCTCGACACCCTGGCCCTGGCCGCCCAGGCCACCAGCAACATGACCGTGATCACCAACCTGGACCCCACCAGGGCAAGCCAGTCCACCAGCGCCACCAACCCGTTTTTCTCCATGTACCAGGCCTACAATTACAATCCGGTTCGCCCTGAAGATCCGGCCCTGGCGGATACGGCTTTCGGCTTCCAGAAAACGTTGAAGGTATACGATCAACGCGGCGGCGCACATGACGCCACCATCTACTACGATAAGGTTTCCGATGTCGGCGGCAAGGAATATTGGGAGTACATGGTGACCTGCAATCCCGCGGAAGACGGACGGCAGTTCGACATCAACGGCACCACGGTGAACATGGCCTCCAACAGCAAGGGCGGCGTTTTGATGCTGGGCACCATGGTGTTCAATGACGCCGGCGGACTGCAGAACATCACCTCCTACACCTTGAACAGCAGCACCCTGGCCAACCCGGTGAGCAACCTTTCCGACTGGACCTTGGCTCCGATCTCCGGTTCCGGCTATCCGGTGTTCACGGCTAACTTCCGCAGTGTTTCCGGTGCCAGCACCCCCAGTGCCTCCAATGCCGTAAGCATCTCCCTCAACGTGGGCATCCGTACCAGCAGCACCACCTGGAGCACCACTGCCACCTCGGCGGACATGATAGGTTTTGACCATCTTACCGACCCGGCGGCGCTGCAAGGCTACTCAAACTCCAGCGTTCACCTTAACAACCTGGTCACAACGAACTTCCAGGCACCATCGTCCACGCTGATCAACTCTCAGGACGGATATCCTCCGGGCACGCTGCAAAGCGTTTCCGTTGATACCGACGGCGTGCTCAGCGGTCGGTTCTCCAACGGACAGACTCAGGAACTGTATGTCATATCCCTGGCGGATTTTTCCAGCCCATGGGGGCTCAAGCGCGAGGGAGGCAATCTGTTCAGCCAGACCCAGGAATCCGGCGACGCCCTGTCTGGCAGGGCCAACACCGGCAGGCTCGGTAGCGTGACCGGATCCTCCCTGGAGGCCTCCAACGTGGACATGGCTAACGAGATGGTGCAGATGATCCAGACTCAGCGCGGATTCCAGGCCAACTCCAAGGTCATCACCACGGCAGACTCCATGCTGGCGGAAGTGATTCAGCTCAAGCGGTAACCGTACCACAGCCACGGCACAGCAACACCGGGCGCGAAAGCGCCCGGTGTTTTTTTGCGCCCGCCACACGGCGAACTGGAGGCGTGCTCGCCGCAGTTACGGGAGAAGTCCGGCCATGCCCAGGGCGGAGCGGAGAGCGAAGCGTCAAATTTTGCTGTTGTTTGCCGCCTGGAAAGCCGTTTCATACACGGCAACTTTGACCCTTCAGCCGAATGGAGCAGGGAAAATATGCCTACTTAGCTTTGTAATATACTGATAATATTGAAAAACAATTTGTTGGCACGATACTCGCTAAAGAGAAGCAACAACAAGGACCGTTGCATCAACAAGGAGGTTCTCCCATGTCCCTGGTCATTAACCACAACATGATGGCGATGAACGCCACCCGCAACTTGAACAGCTCGTACAGCCAAATGGCTGTCTCCACCCGCCGCCTGTCTTCAGGCCTGCGCGTGGGTACTGCTGCCGACGACGCGGCTGGCCTGGCGATTCGTGAACTTATGCGCGCGGACATCAGTTCCCTCAACCAGGGCGTGCGCAACGCGAACGACGCCATATCCATGATCCAAACCGCCGACGGCGCGTTGCAGGTGGTGGACGAAAAGCTCATTCGCATGAAAGAGCTTGCCACCCAGGCCGCCACGGGCACCTATACTTCGGACCAGCGCCTGATCATCGACTCGGAATACCAGGCGATGGCTTCGGAAATCACCCGTATCGCCAACGCCACCGATTTCAACGGCATCTATCTGCTCAACGGCAACCTCTCCGGAACCACCCACAACGGATCAGGCATCAATTCCGTGGGCAAGATCAAGATCCACTTCGGCACCGGCAACAATAGCGCCGAAGACTACTATTTCATCAACATCGGCACATCCACCGCATCGGCTTTGGGCCTGGGCCTTGGCGCCTCGTCCACCATGACCGGCGGCCGGTCGATCTCCACCCAGGAGCTGGCCCAGAAGGCCCTGGACCAGATCAACATGGCCATCGTGTCCAAGGACAAGATTCGCGCACAGCTTGGTGCCACTCAGAACCGCCTGCAGAACACCATCCAGAACCTGTCGATTCAGGCTGAAAACCTGCAATCGGCGGAATCGCGGATCTCTGACGTGGATGTGGCCACCGAGATGACCCAATTTGTGCGGGAGCAGATTCTGACTCAGTCTGCCGTGGCCATGCTGTCCCAGGCTAACAGCCTGCCGAAGATGGCCATGCAGCTCATTCAGGGGTAACCCTGACGCAGTGATTTCTTGACGGGTACGACCAGGGAGGGGGGGATCAGGAAGATCCCCACCCTGGCCGGCCGAACTCGCTGAACTTCAGAAGAGTCTTCACATGCTGATCTGCTGCGGGGAATCGTCACATTCTCCAGGCTAAGCGCTCAAGCGATCACGCAACCAGTGCGCCAGAACATCCTGATTCACCTCGCCGTTTCCAAGCCGTTCGAATACAATGACGCTTTCCACCCCTTTCACGTGCAATGGCAGGCCGTTGACGCGCAGGAACAGCATACAACAGACGTAGGCAGTCCGCTTATTTCCGTCCAGGAATGGGTGGTTTCTGGCAATCCCCCATGCATATGCGGCAGCCAAGTCACAGGCGTCAGGCCCGCCGTATGCGGCCAGTTGCACGGGCCTGTCCAGGGCGCTCTCCAGAAGCCCTTTGTCGCGCAGGCCGGGAAGCCCGCCGTGCTCGGCGATTTGCTGATCGTGAATGGCCAGCACGACTTCCTTGCCAAGCCAGGTCCAGCTCATCTTTGGGCTAGTTCCCGCAGGATATCGCGATCCTCGCGCATGATTTCCTCCGCAGCAGCCATCTGCGCGGCAAAGTCGTCGTTGAGAGGGGTCAGCCGGAAGCCGCCGTCTGGGGAGTCTGTGAGGTAGACCACATCCCCCTCCCGGACGTTCAAGCGTGATACCGCTTCCTTGGGCAGCACCACGCCGAGGGAATTGCCGACCTTGCGTATCTTGAGTGCTTGCATTCGGGTGACCTCCACTGTGTTGATACAGAAGTAATAACCCTGTAGGGGGCTGGTGGCAAGCGTTGGCAAAATGGAGAATCATCGTCTGAGAGACTCAGCTCTCCCCCAATATTTCCAGCGCCTTGCGCGCGGCGATCTGCTCGGCTTTTTTCAGGCTTGATCCCTGGGAAAGCACGATATTGCCGTCCGGCAGGGCCAGTTCCACCTCGAAACGCTTGTCGTGCTCCGGGCCGAAGCTGCCGGTCAGCCGGTATATCGGCCGGGCCTTGTGGAGGCGCTGGGTAAGCTCCTGCAACTGACTTTTATAATCCTTGGCCTTGGGCGGTTCGGCCTCCTGGGGCCAGTGCCTGGCGAAAAGCCCGGTGATGACCTGCTTGGCCGCCTCAAAACCCCCGTCCAGAAATACCGCGCCCAAAAGGGCCTCCACGGCGTCCGACAGCAGGGAGTCGCGGCTGCGACCGCCCTGGCTTTCTTCACCGCGCCCAAGAAATAGATAACGCTCCATTTCCAGGGACTTGGCCAGCTCCGCCAGGCTGGGCATGCTCACCAATCTGGCGCGCAGTTTGGTCAGAACGCCTTCTGGCGAATCGGGAAAGCGGCGGTACAATTCGTCGGAAACTACCAGTTCCAACACCGCATCCCCAAGAAATTCCAGGCGTTCGTTGTGGGGCACCGACATCTCGTTGGCATAGGAACTGTGGGTGAGCGCCACAGTGAGCAGCTTGACTTGCCCAAAACGATAGGAAATAGATCGTTGCAAGCCTTCCAGCATTTCTTCCGTCATCCCAAAGCCTTCCTTCGGTGGCTGCATGGAAAACATCGTTTTGGATTCTCTGTTCGAGCCCGAAAGCGTGGCTGTTATAGGCGCCTCCCGCACCATCGGGAAGGCCGGGCATCTGGTGGTCGCCAATCTCCTGAACGCTGGGTACCAGGGGAAAATTTTTCCGGTCAACCCCGCTGGGGGAGAAATTCTCGGCCTGCCGGTCACTGCGAACCTGGCCGACCTTCCCTCAGGCCTCGACTTGGCCATAATTTGCCTGCCCCGCGAGCAGGTGTTGGAATGCCTTGAGGGTCTGGCCGCCCGCCGGGTCAAGGCTGTAATCCTGATTACCGCCGGATTCAAGGAAGTTGGCCGGGTCGGCTGGTATTTGGAGGAGCAGGTCGAAGTCCTGTGCCGGGAAAACGGCATGGTTCTGCTCGGTCCCAACTGCCTGGGGCTGGTGAACACCAAAAACGGCCTCAACGCCACTTTTGCCGCAGGCAACCTGGAGCGGGGCAACATCGCCTTTTTCTCCCAGTCCGGCGCACTGTGCGTGGCTATTCTGGATGCCGCGCTGGGCAAGGGCATCGGTTTTTCCAAATTCATCAGCCTTGGCAACAAGGCCCTGCTCAACGAAACACATCTGCTCAACTATCTCAAGGATGACCCCGAAACCAAGGTCATTCTGGGCTACGTGGAAAACGTGGTGGAAGGCCAGTCCTTTTTGCGCGCCGCCCAGGAAGCCACCTTCCAGAAACCGGTCATCATGATCAAGGCCGGAACCACGGCGGCGGGTGCGCGGGCCGCATCCAGCCACACAGGAACCCTGGCCGGGTCCGAGGATGCCTATCAGGCCGCGTTCACCCAGTCGGGCATTATCCGGGTGCGCGGCGTGGAAGAGCTGTTCAATCTGGCCATGGCCTTTTCCACCCAGCCCGAGCCCACCGGCCCCAATCTGTGCGTGGTGACCAACTCCGGCGGGCCGGGCATCATGGCCGCCGACGCGGCGGAGCGCTCCCAACTGACCATGGCTCCCCTGCGCGGTTCCACCGTGGAGGAACTGAAAACGTTTCTGCCGCCCTACGCCTCGCTCTACAATCCCGTGGACCTCATCGGCGACGCCGGGGCACAGCGCTACGCCAAGGCTCTGTCCCTGGTGTTGCAAGACCCTATGGTCAACATGGTTCTGGCGCTTCTGACCCCCACCCCCAGCGTGGACGTGGAGGCCGTGGCCCATGCTATCGTCCAGGAAGCCAAGGCCAGTGGCAAGCCCGTGGCTGCCTGTTTCATGGGTGAAGGCAAAGTAGCCGGGGGGCGCGGAATTTTGCGGCAGGGCGGCGTGCCGTGCTACGCCTATCCCGAAGGGGCCGTGGAAGCCCTGGGAGCCCTGTTCCGGCATGCCGAATGGTGCAAGCGCTCGCTTCCGGTGGAAGTCTGCTACATGCGCAACAAGCCTGCGGCCAAGGACATGCTGGCCAGAGCCAGGAGCAAGGGCTTCACCGAGATCGTGGAGTTCAAGGCTCAGGAAGTGCTCAAAACTTACGGCCTGCCCATACCAAAGACCATCCTGGCCAGAACTTCCGACGAGGCCGCCCATGCCGCCAAGTCCATCGGCTATCCCGTGGCCCTGAAAATCGCCTCGCCGCAGATTTCGCATAAATCCGACATGGGCGGGGTGGTGCTGGGCATTACTGAAGAGAAATCCCTGCGCAAGGCCTTTTTCGAGGTGACCAACCGGGCCGCGATGCACAAAGAGGCCTACGTCACCGGCTGTCTGGTGCAGGAGATGGCCCCCAGGAATTCCCGTGAGGTCTTCGCAGGTTTCAAGCGCGACCCTGATTTCGGGCCGCTGGTGCTTTTCGGCCTGGGGGGTGTGTACGTGGAGGTGTTGAAGGACGTCTCCTGCCGTCTTGCGCCGCTGTCGCTCACCGACGTGGCCGAGATGGTGCGCGAAATCAAAAGTTATCCCATTCTGCGCGGTGTGCGCGGTGAGCGGCCCGTGGATTTCCGGGCCATCGAGGACATACTGCTCACCCTGTCGCAGTTGGCCATGGATTTTCCGGAAATCGAGGAATGCGACTTCAACCCCATCATGGCCCACCCCGACGGTGCGGTCATTGTGGATGTGCGATTTACTTTGGGCAGAACCAGGAGTGATGAGAGTTGATCCCCGGGCGCGTCTGGGCTAACACTCTTGGGAAGTGGTAGGGAGGAAGCTATGGCTGGCATCTACGTGGGTTCCACGGCGGGGTATTCGGGCAAGAACATGGTGGTCATGGGGCTTGGCCTCAAGTTCCAGAAAGAAGGCTACCAGGTGGGCTATTACAAGCCCGTCGGGGCCATGCCCAAAGAAATCAACGGCAAACTCGGTGACGACGACGCCTATTTCGTCCAGGGCGTGCTGGGCCTGGAGCAGGACCCAGCCGAAGTGACCCCCGTGGTGGTCACCCAGGACTTCAAGGTCAAGGCCTTTTCGGGCCTGTGCGAAAATCTCATGGGCAAGATCACAGACGGCTACCAGAAACTCTCCAAGGGCAAGGACATTACCCTGGTGGCCGGTTCCGGCAGCATGTACTCGGGCAAGTACTGCCACCTGGACGGCGTGAACGTGGTGAAAAGCCTGGGCATCCCGGCCATCATCATCGACCGCTTCTCCAAAGAACTCAATTACGACTATCTGGTGGTGCTCAAAGAAGCTTTGGGCGACAACCTCATGGGCGTGGTCATCAACGACATCACCCCCAATTTCATGGACGAGGTGGAAACCCTCATCGTGCCTTTCCTGAACCGCAACGGCGTGAAGGTGCTGGGCGTCATCCCCAAGGACCCCCTCATGGGGGCCATCAAGGTGGCGGATCTGGCCGAGAAGCTGGGCGGCAAGGTGATTTCCGCCCAGCACAAGTCCGAGCGCATCGTGGAGAGCTTCCTCATCGGCACCATGCAGGTGGAGAACTTCCTCACCCACTTCCGCAAGAACAAGAACGCCGCCGTCATCGTGGGCGGCGACCGCTCCGACGTGCAACTGGTGGCCCTTGAGGGCGACAGCCCCTGCCTGGTTCTTACCGGCAACCTGTACCCCAACGACATCATCCTCACCCGCTCCGAAGTGCTGGAAATCCCCATCATCGTGGTGCGCGACGACACCTTCTCGGTCGCCAAGAAGATGGAAACCATCTTGCAACGCCACAAACTGCGCGATATCATCAAAATCAAGCAGGGCGCGCAGCTGGTGAGTTCGAACATCGATTTTGAGTACATCAAGCAGGGGTTGGGGTTGAAGTAGCTCCCCGCCTGCGCACATCCGTCCGAAAACACCAAAGGGCGTTGACGATATTCTCGTCAACGCCCTTTTTATGTGGCTGAAATTCTGTCGATCCGTTGCTACTTCCCCGTATACCCCCCGTCTTCGACCAGCCCGCGTCCTTGGGCGGCTGTGCGGGCCAGCACGTCGCAGCGTTCGTTTTCCGGGTGGCCGGAGTGGCCGCGCACCCAGGTGAGTTTCACTTTGTGGCCGGTCATCAGGGCGTCCATGCGCAGCCAGAGGTCTTTGTTTTTTACGTCTTTTTTGTCGGCGGTTTTCCAGCCGTTGCGCTTCCAGTTGGCCAGCCAGCGTTTTTCAAAGGCGTCGCGCACGTATTGCGAATCCGTGACCACCTCCACCACGCAGGGCTTGGTGAGGGTTTCCAGGCTGGCGATGACGGCCATCATCTCCATGCGGTTGTTGGTGGTCAGGCGGTAGCCTTGGGAGAGTTCCTTTTCCTGGCCGTTCCAGGCCAGGATGGCCCCGTAGCCGCCAGGGCCGGGGTTGCCCAGGCAGGCGCCGTCGGTGTGGATGAGCACGTTGCCCCCTTCGGGGCAGGCGGTGGGATCAGCGGCGGTCATCTAAAGCCTCCAGGATGCTTCGCAGGCAGGCCATGAGCCCTTGGGGCCAGGCATTGTCGGCGAAATAGGGTTCGAAGTACGGCCCCGCCAGCCGCTCCGCCAGTGCGGGCGGCAAGGCTTTGGTCAGCAGCGGGGGCAGCACGACTACCCCCTGACCCGCGGCCGTGTCCAGCCCGATGAATACGGATTTTGCGTCCAGAACCGGAAGCTCTACTGCGCCGTGTCGCGCTACGACCCGCAGGGTCAGGCCGTAGCCATCCCGCAGGACAGCGGCTGTCTGGCGCAACAGGTCCATCTGTTCGGGTGTCAGGGTGGCGGTTTCGTCGCGGATAAGGGCCTGAGCTTCGAAGCGGTCGGCCATGCGTCCGAAGTGCCATTGGAACCCGACGATGGTCAGTATGACGATGGCCGCCAGCAACAGCAGCCTGGGCACCTGGAGCCGGAAGGGTCTTCTCGGGGGATCGATGTCGAAGGTCACAGCACCACGCCGTCGGCCATGCGGGCCAGGCGGCTGCAGCGTCCGGCCAGGCTCATGTCGTGGGTGATGAGCACCATGGTGGCCCCGGAATCGCTGGCCAGCTCGAAGAGCATGTCCACGACGCGGGCTCCTGTGGCTGCGTCCAGGTTGCCCGTGGGCTCGTCGGCCAGGATCAGGCGCGGGGTGGCCACGATGGCCCTGGCCAGGGCCACGCGCTGCTGT
Organism: Desulfovibrionales bacterium; assembly: GCA_038248065.1. Taxonomy (GTDB): domain Bacteria; phylum Desulfobacterota; class Desulfovibrionia; order Desulfovibrionales; family Desulfovibrionaceae; genus Fundidesulfovibrio. The sequence goes on from JBBRUD010000031.1 coordinate 40,593, forward strand.
TCGCCGCCGGAGAGTTGGGCAGGATAGTGGCTGCCCCGGTTGGCCAGACCTACCTTTTCCAGAGCCGTGGCGGCGCTTTCCAGGGCGTGGGGCCGCCGGGCGAATTCCAGGGGCAGGGCCACGTTTTCCAGGGCGGTCATGGCCGGGGCCAGATGAAAGGACTGGAAGACAATGCCCACGGACTCCCGCCGGAAGCGGGCAAGGGCGTCCTCATCCATGGCAGTGAGGTCGCTGCCCCCCACGCGCACCAGACCGGAGGTCGCGCGCTCCAGCCCGGCCATGAGCATGAGCAGGGTGGTCTTGCCCGCGCCGGAGGGTCCGGCCACGGCCAAGTGCTCGCCAGGCGCGGCCCGCAGATTGGCACCGCGCAGGATGTTGACCGGCCCGGCTGGGCTTTGTAGGGTCAAGGTGACGTTTTCCAGGAGAATCATGTCGTCCATGGACGGCCTTATCACATGACTCAACCAGGGATGGCAATGTGGCGAAAAGCCTGTGGAGCATATTGGTCTGTAGTATCGTGTTGCTGGCCGGGGTTGGCGTGAGCAGCGCCCAGGGAAAACCCCTGCGGATCGTAGCCTTTGGCGACAGCTTGACAGCCGGGTACGGCCTGAGCGCCCAAGACGCCTTTCCGGCGATGCTGGAGCGCGAACTCCGGGCCAGCGGCATGGCCGTGGAGGTGCTGAATTTTGGCATTTCCGGGGATACCTCCATGGGCGGACGTTCCCGGCTGGACCCTGTCCTTGCGGCCAAGCCTGACGGGGTCATCCTGGAGCTGGGGGCCAACGACGGCCTGCGCGGCCTTGACCCCGCCCTGATGGAGGCCAATCTGGAGGCCATCATCACCGAGCTGCAAAAACACGACATCCCGATACTGCTTACCGGCATGCGGGCCATCCTGGGCATGGGCAAACGCTACGGCGACGAGTTCGCCAAGGTGTTTTCCCGTCTGGCCCAAAAATACAACCTGCCGTTATACCCCTTCTTTCTGGAAGGCGTGGCCGGTAACCCGGCGTTGAACCTGCCGGATATGCTTCATCCCAACCCCGGAGGGGTGCGCATAATTGTTCAAGGGATTCTGCCCACGGCCAAGACGTTCGCCGCCAATCTGGTCAAAAAAAATAAGTAACAAGGGTATTTACAATGTATTAGATGCAAATTTCGGTGACACCATACTCAATTCAAGTGAGTTACTTGAGTAAATTCAGTAAGGTGTCTCCTTAATCGAAGCGTCATGCCCGCCCTCCCGTAGTAGGGGGCGTTCACCCATCGAGCGGCGTATCCTGTTGACGGGCGCGGGTGGGCCGGACCGCCGGGGGCTGGGCCCCCGGGGGGTTTGGCCCCAGGACTCGCACCGTGCGCGGACCGCCCGCACCCCGCCCCGCCGCCCCCCCCCCGCAGCCCCCCCCC
>JBBRUD010000032.1:0-41173 GCA_038248065.1 Desulfovibrionales bacterium
GGGGGGCAAGCGCCCCCCTGCACCCCGCGATAGGCTGCGGGCCAGCGCGTTGACGCGTAGCTAAAAGGGGGGTCCGGGGGGACATTGTCCCCCCGGCCGCCGGAGGCTCTAAGGTAACTATTCAACCACGGAGGCATCTCGATGGCACTTACCTCGTACATGAAGGTCACCGGCAAGACTCAGGGTCAGATCAAGGGCGATTGCGACCAGTCCGATTCCAAGAAGAAAGACACCATGCTGGCCTACCAGACCAACCACAATGTGGAGATCCCGAAGGATACCCACACCGGGTTGCCCACCGGCCAGCGCATCCATCATCCTTTTACCGTGACTGTGCACAAGAACCCCGGCTCCCCCAAGATGGCCCAGGCTTGCTGCAAGGGCGAGCAGTGCACTGTTGAGCTCAATTTCTTCCGTATCAAGCCCGACGGCAAGGAAGAGAATTACTACACAGTGAAAATGGAAGACGCCATCATCGTCTCCATGCGCACCTATACGCCCATGACTTTCCTGCCCGACAACAAGCCTTTCCACGACATGGAAGAGTACAGCTTCACGTATTCCAAGATCACCTGGACCTACAACGACGGCAATATCGAATACACCGACGACTGGAAGGGCGCGTAAAAACGTCTGATCACCGGCGGCCCCGCGCGGGCCGCCGGGTTTGACCGTTACCGCCAGGAGGCATCATGAACGACAAGATTGACGAACAGGAGCAACTGGCTCCGCTTAAGGATCCCATCCAGGATCCGATCCAGGAGGCAATAGCCTTTGCCCTCATGGACCCTCTCACCGGGTGTAAGCCGAACTGTTCGCGTACGTGCCAATATATCGACTATTAACGTATCCTTGGGGAACCCCTTGACGGGTTCCCCGTGGATGTGACGGTATCCAAGCGCCGACGGCAAATACACCAGGAGGCAGCCATGGCAGGAGTCGTTGACCCTATCCGTCCCCCGCTTACCGTGCCCTTCCGGGAGCCCACCCTGGATGCGATTCTGTGCCAGTCTGGGGGGGATCGCTTGGCCAACGCCATACTCTGGAACGCCACGGCCCTTGGCCCTGCGACACCCCTGCCTTCGTCTCCGGTCTTTGTTGACGGCCTGCCCAAAATCATCGCTCAGGGCATCGAGCGCGGCGAATGCACCGAGCGTGACATGCCCGAACAGAACCCCGAGGTAGCCAAAGCCCAGGAAGACAAAAGCACCAAGTGACCGCCCCTGTGAACAATCAACCATCCATAATATAAGGGATTCCAAAGGGACATTGTCCCTTTGGCCGCCGGAGGCTCTTCATACTCTTCCTCCCGCTCCCTTGGCCAGGAGGACACCCATGCGTGGCGATTTCAAACGTGGTTCCGTCGGCGAAGACGATACCTCCGCCGAAGAGGTGACCCGGCCCGACCTGACTCCCCCGACCGGGCGCGACCAGACGCAGATGTTCTGGGAGTCCATCGGCATGAAGCCCGGTGAAGACTGGAAGGACGAGGCCGGAAAGAAGAACGCCGGGGAGTGAACTGAAAAACCTAGCGCTTTTCTCTTGGCGGGTAAGGGTATAGGGTAGGGCACCCGCACAAGCGGGTGAGGAATCCATCCATGTACCAGCTCCGTCTGCTTGAGCGCATCCGGGAAGTGGAAAAACACCCGGAAATGCGTGGCAATCCCCCCCCGGAAGTCATAGTGGCTTCGGTGATGAATCATCTGCGCAAAATTTTAAATACCAAACAGGGCACCGCGCCCATTGACGACGATTTCGGCGTGCCCGATTTCACCAATCTGGGTTCCACCTTCGGCCAGGACACCATCCCCGACATCCAGCGCTCCATCGCCGACGTGGTGCGCAAGTATGAACCGCGCCTGCAATCGGTTGTGGTGACCTACATTCCCCAGAGCATCGACATCCTCCAGGTGGCCTTCAAGCTGGAGGCCGCCATCCAGACGGAAAACCGGGTGGTGCCGGTGGTGTTTGAAACCGTCATCGATCCCGACGGCAAGATCAGCGTGAAGGAATAGCCGTGATCAACCGCTACTATCAGCGCGAGCTGGCCAATCTGCGGGAGCTTGCCGCAGAGTTTTCCAAGAAACACCCGGCCTTGGCCCCCATGCTGTCCGGCCCCAGCCAGGACCCGGACGTCGAGCGCCTGCTGGAGGGTTCGGCCTTCCTCTCCGGGCTTATCGCCCAGAAACTCGACGACGAATTTCCCGAGCTTATCCACGGGCTCATGCGTCTGGTGTTTCCGCACTACCTCTCCCCGGTGCCGTCCATGACGGTGTTGAAATTTTCACCCAAACGCTCGCTTATGGAGCCGCTGACAGTGCCAGCCGGAGCCCAGGCGGCCTCCATCGCCGTGGAAGGCACCAGTTGCCAGTTCACCACCTGCTATCCGGTGGACCTGGCGCCCCTGGCCCTGACGGAGATAAGTTCGCTGCAAAGCGCCGGGCATACTACGGGGTTGAAGCTGACTTTCGAGCTTGCGGGCATGACCTTGGCCAAGTGGAATCCTTCCCAGCTGCGGCTGCACATGGCCGGGGATTACGGTCGCGCTGCGGATCGCTATCTGCTGCTCATGCGCCACACCCGCCAGATAACCCTCAAGCCCCGGGACGGCGGTACGCCTCTGGTACTGGGGAGCAACAGCCTGCGGCCCGTGGGTTTTGGCGCGGACGATGCAGCCATCCCGTATCCCACGCAATCCTATCCGGGCTATCGCATTCTGCAGGAGTATTTCACCCTGCCCGAGAAGTTTCTGTTCTTCGACGTGGCCGGGCTGGAAAAGTGGCAGGACAAAGGCCAGGGCACGGTCTTCGACATGGTTTTTGATTTCGACCGCCCGGTGCTGGACCCGCCGCAGTTTGGCAAGGACAGCCTGGTGCTGTTCGCCACTCCGGCCATCAACCTGTTCCCCCACGAGGCCGACCCCATCCTGCTCGACCACCGCATGCCCGAATACCGCGTGACTCCGGCAGGGGAATCCACGGGCCATTTCCAGGTGTATTCGGTGGATTCGGTCATCGGTTTCATGCAAGGGTCGGTGGGGCAGCGCGACTACTATCCCTTCGAGATGTTCAACCCCATGAGCGAGGCCCGGCCGGTCTATTCCCTCAACCACCGGCGCAGCGCCCTGGAAGAGAAGACCGAACTGCTGCTCTCGGTGGCCTATCCCAAGGGGGCGGGAGAGCCGCAGACCGAAACCCTGTCGCTCAAGATCCGCTGCACCAACGCCACCCTGCCCGAGAGCCTGCAAATCGGGGACGTGAACAAACCCACGGAAACCTCGCCCGTGCTGGCGGATTTCTCCAACATCCGGCCTCCCACCGCCACCCGCCAGCCGCCCATCGGCAAGGAAAGCCTGTGGCGGCTGTTGTCGCACCTGTATCTCAACTATCTGCCCATGGCCGACACCGAAAACCTGAAGGCCCTGGTCAAGCTGTACATCTTCCCTGAAACCAAGGACCGGGCCGGGGTGCTGGCTGGCATCAAACGGGCTGAGGCCATCTCGGAGATGTCCGTCAAGACCACCAGCCGCCTGGTGGGCGGGGTGATGATGCGCGGGCAGCTCATCGAGATCAAACTCGACCCCACGGGCTTTGCCAGCCTGGGGGACATGTATCTGTTCGGCTCGGTGCTTGATTCCTTTCTGGCCGGATACGCGGCTGTGAACTGCTTCACCCGGCTGGTGGTGGAGGACATCTTGAAAAAGGAGCGCTTTGAATGGCCGGCCCGAATTGGGGAACGCTTCCTGCTATAATCGCCGATCTGGTGGAGAAGCCCCAGCGCTTCTCCTTCTTCCAGACTATCCGGCTGCTTCAACTCTGGACCGGCAAGAGCGTCGGCCCGGAGAGCGAGACGTTCTTCGACGATAACCTCAGGGTGCGCCCCTACCTGTCGTTATCCTTCCCCGCCTCGGACATGACCGATCTGGCCATCATTCCGCCGGACGAAAAGAACGATTTCAAGATCGACATTTCCGCTACCTTCCTGGGGATGTACGGCACCGGTTCACCCCTGCCCACCTTCTACACCGAAGAGTTGCTCGACGAACGCGGCGACGACAAGACCGTCTCCCGCGACTTCCTGGATATCCTGGGCAACCGCAACTACGTCCATTTCTATCGGGTGTGGTCCAAATACCACCTGATGAGCAAGGTGCTCGACGAGCAGGACGGCGACTATCTCGACCGCCTGTACTGCCTGTTGGGCCTTGGCCACGAGGAACTGCGCTCCAAACTGTCGCGGCCTCAGGCGGCGCTGCGCTACATCGGGTTGTTTACACAATATCCTCGCTCGGCGCTGGGGCTCAAGACCATGCTTGCCGACGCCGTGGGCAACCCGGCGGTGGCGGTGGAGCAGTGCGTGCACCGCTGGGTGGAGATTCCCGTGGATCAGCGCTGTCTGCTGGGCGAGCAAGGCGGCAGCCTGGGCGAGGAGTGCTGGGTAGGCGAGCAGATTGAAGACCGCATGGGCAAGATAGTGGTGGAATTCGATAATCTTACGGCCAGGGAGTTCCAGGATCTGCTTCCGGGCCGGGAACTCAACTACCACGTTGAGAGTCTCATCGGCATGTATCTGGTGGAACCTGTGGAGCACGACCTGCGCCTGAAGCTTAAGGAGGGCGAGGCCCAGCCTGCCCGCACGGGCCAGTCGCTCTGGTCCCGCCTGGGCTACGACACCTGGATTCTGCCCGAAGGCTACACCGGCGAAGCCCAGGTGACCTTCCCCGGCGTCATGGGCATACCTGCCTGAGGGCACGAAGCACGACCTGCGCCGTCGCCTTTGTCAGAACTACGAAACGAGGTGCGCAATGCGGACACTGTTTCTTGTGTTGACGCTCACACTGGCTGTTGCAACTCCGTCGTCTGCGAAGTTCTTTTCAACAGAAACGCTCGTAGAGTACCTGAATTCCGGTGATTGTCAGAAGAATAACGTGGCGAGAGGGTACCTCATCGGCGTATACGATTCGTTTGAAGGGACGCTCTATGCACAGCATACATCCCTTTCAGAGGATACTCTTGCGGAAATATTCTCTGATTATGTTCGGAATGCACCTCGCGAACGGGAGTTTTCGGCGCAGGCCGTAGTCATGCGGGCCATTGAAGCGCACTTCAAGAAAGTAGCGGAAATGGAAGCAACACATCAGCAGTGACGGTATTGACCTCGGTCCTATTCATAAGCGTTTGCAGAAAAGGCACATGGCCAAAATATAATCACAACGCGATGAAACACCCTCCCGATTGCGAGAGGGTGTTTGGGCGTACACTGCATTTGTGTCTGTTGGTGTCAGGCTTCTTCCTGCTCGGTGTGGGCTTTCTGCCGCATCGCCTTTTCCAGAAACGATTGCGCCAGCGTGCGGTACAACGGCTTGGGACAGACAATCTTGGACACGCCGAAGGCGATGAGCGCCGCGCTCATCATCGGCAGGGTCAGGCTTTGATCGCTGGTCATTTCCACGACGATAACCACTGCGGTGATGGGTGCTTGCACCACTCCGGTGAAATAGCCCACCATGCCCAGAATGACCAAAGCCTGGACAGGCGTGGTGGTGGCGAATCTGGCGAGCGTTGCACCCAAGCCCGCGCCTACCGAAAGCGAGGGCGCGAAGATGCCTCCGGGCAGGCCGCTGATGTAGGATAACAGGTTGGCGCCGAACTTCATTATCCCGAAACTGGCAGGCAGGGTGCTGGTGCCTTCCAGCAGCCCTCTGGCTTCTTCATAGCCAGTGCCGTAGATGGATGCATTGGAGGCATAGCCGAGGGCGGCCAGGCCCAGGCCGCACAGCAGGGCGAAGAAAACAGGATGGTCGTTGATCAGCGCTCCCGTGCGCCCGGGAAGTCCGCGTGAAAAGGTGATGAGCAAGCGGGCGAACAGTCCGCCCAGAAGCCCGCCCGCCACGCCGCACAAGAGCACCGGCCACCAGGCTGTGGCGAGCTCCAGAGCAACGCTGGTGCGGCCGAAATAGTTGTAATTGCCGAGAATGGCCATGGAGGTGAGGCCAGCGACGATGACAGCGGTCAACACCGTGCCGCTGGTGCGCTCCTCAAAGGATTTCGACAGCTCTTCAATGGCGAAAACGATTCCGGCCAGCGGCGTATTGAAGGCCGCCGAGATGCCTGCCGCACCGCCGGCCAGGATGAGGCCGTGTTCCATGTTCTTGCCGGGAAGGCGCATCCAGCGGCCGAAGAAGTGCATTATCGCCGCTCCGACCTGCACCGTGGGGCCCTCGCGGCCAACGGAAGCCCCCCCGCACAACGCCAGGCTGGTCAGCAGGACTTTGCCCGCAGCCAGTCGCAAGGACAGGACGTTCTGGCGGTCCGACACTTCCTGAAGCTTGAGCGAGGCAATGGTTTGGGGGATGCCGCTGCCCTCGGCGCCGGGGAACACGCTCCGGGTCATCCACACTGCGGCGGCAAAAAGCGTCGGGGTGATGACAAAGGCCAGCAACGGATATTCCGTGACGATGGACGTGAAGAGATGGCCTCCGACCGCGCTGGTCTTGGCGAACAGGATGGCGGCCAGAGCGACCATCACGGCGGCGCTCCAGAACACCAGGCGATGGAGAAGACGTTGAACCGACGCCTTGGGATGGCCGGCCATACGGAAAAGATGTCGCATTACGAGGAATTCCTTTTATATCCACGCTGAAAATCCCTGACGCTTCGCTGCTCTCGTCGGCCCTAGCCGTTACCCGGTGCGCCCTTACCTCTCAATGGACGCCGTCTTCTGGACGATGTCATGCGGCGAAGGGGTGGGGGTGCGGAGAGCGTGTGCCGGAGGAGAGTATCAGGTCAGGCCTGTGGACTTCAACAGATTGGTCAACACGGTATCCGAGTCGAAGAATTCTTCAGCGATCCGCCGCGCCCCCCGGCGGTGCCTGGGATAATCGGACAACACTGTCTCGATGGCTCCCTTGGCGTTGTCTACTCCGTCGAAGGTCACCAGGCCTTCACCCACGGGAAGGTAGGTTCCGAAGCCGGTGTCCTCGACGATGACCGGGCGGCCCGCGGCCAGGTAACTGGCGGAGCGGTCTGAAAACCAGCCGGATTTGAGCTGGATGTTCTGCTCTTTGGCCACGGTGAATTCGCCGGTGGAGTTGATAACGTAGTCGCGGTACTGCCAGATGTCGCGGGAGAGCTCAAGGGCGTTCTTGACGTTCCAGCCCTGGTCGGCAAAGCGTTTGGCGTCGTTCTTCATGCCGCTCATGGTGAGGTCCAGGGTGACGCCGGGAAGCTTGGCAGGCAGGTCGATAATTTTTTCGTATTTTTCGGACTTGCGCCAGGAAAGCTTTTTGCCTTCGTGTACGACGTCGCGGCCCTGGGCGTCCCAGTTGCCCACGGTGGTAAAGCCGGTGCCGCCACCCTCCACGCCGGGCCACATGTCCAGGACGACAGGAGGCCGGGTGGGAATGAAATCAATGCCCGAGAGTGGCACGCCAGTGGACCCGGAGGGAATATTGTGCCCAAAGGTGAACATCAGGTCGTGCTGATTATAGTAGTCGCGGGTCCAGCTGTCGCTTGCGATTTTGATTTGGCTGAAAACCGGGTCGGTATCGATGACGGCCCGTACTTTGGCCTTCATGAAGTTTTCCCGCAGCGGGATCACCCCGGAGACGTTCAGAAAGAGATCCGCCTCGCTACAGAAGCGGTCCAGTTCCTCCTGTTGCATGCCGAACGTCCGGCCTTCAAACTGCGAGCGGTAGGCCCAGCGGTTTTCGAGGCCCAGACGCTCGAAAGCGTTGCTCAGGACGTTGCGACCGAAGCTGGAATCGGCTGTGGGGTAGCCCTTGACCGGGTCGAAGGGGAGGGCCCACTCGGCCGTATCTTCGACAAAAATAACTTCGTGCCCCAGGCGGGCCAACCCCAACGCATAATGGAGGATAAGCCACATCTGCCCGCCCAGGGGGAAACCAATGGCGTAGCCTCCGATGACGATTTTGAGCTTTTTAGACATAATTTCAGGAACTTCCCGTGATATTTATGCACCGGCGCGGCCCGGCTCTTTCAAATGCCGCATGTGAGGGAGGGGAGGGAGGGATTGACTTTGCGTACACCACTCAGCAATAAATGTCTGTTAGTGCCACCCGCTCTTCCAAGAGAAACCGGAGGACGAGCATCCTTCGGGCGGCTTCCCTATCGGCGGGTCAGAAATTGAACCGGACCGCAACAGAATACTATTATTTTTGTATGGAAAAAATATCATGCCCAAGGCGATTTACGAAGTGATCAAGGCGATGGTGGAAGGCAGCCAGAAACCCGTCAAAGCCTTGGCTCGGGAACTCGATAAACCCTACCCGACCTTCATGCGCGAGCTCAACCCCGAGGACCAGGGCGCGAAGTTAGGAGTCGAAGTGCTCTTGCCCCTCATGAAAGCCTGCAATTCGGTGATGCCGCTGCGTTATCTGGCTTCCCGGATGCATCAGCGGGTTGTGTCCCTGCGCGATATCACCCCGGACAAGAACTCGCTTCTGGAGGAAATGCTGACAACCTATCCCGCCTTGGCGGAGTTTCACCAGGCCATCATGGAGGAGAGGCCCCTGGAATCAGTGGCCGAGATGCGCGAACACGTCATCCGCCAGGTACAGGAGGATTTCGTGGCCTACGCCAGAAAAAAAGGGCTGGACGAAGCTGCTGCGGAGTCTTCTTAAGCGTGACGCAGTATACAGGCCATTCTGCCCACTACAGCCCTTAGAGCCAATATTCAGGATACCTTCGGCTTTTGGCGAGGTTGTTCACCACCAAGGCCACTAACAGCAGCATCACCGCGCCCGCTCCGATGGGGCACAGCACGTAACTCCATCCCAGGGCTGCGATCTTGGGACCGCCGGTTACGGCGATGAAGGCCGTGGCTCCGCCGGGAGGATGGAGCACCCGGCACACGTGCATAAGGGCGATGGCCGTGGCCACGGCCAGGGCCGCCGTCAGCCACTGGGGGCCTGGCAGGGCCAGCCGCAGGCCCACACCCACAAGGGCCGAGAGCACATGCCCGCCCAGGAGGTTGCGGGGCTGGGCCAGCGGGCTTCTGGGGGCGCCATAGAGCAGCACCGCCGAGGCCGCGAAAGACCCCACCATGAATGGTACGTCGTAGGCGTCCAGCAGCCGGTCGTTGAGAAAACCCACCAGTCCCATTCCCAGAAAGGCTCCCAGCCAGGAGATCCCCGTTTCGGTGAAGGAGACTCTCGGCGGGCTTGGGCCGTGGCCGCGCATCTTGGAGAAGAACGCTTTCATTACCTCTCCTCCAGCAGGCTGCCGAAGGCGTTGGCAAGATCCGTGCGGGAGAGAATGCCCACCAGATGGCCTCCGTCAACAACAGGCAGGCGGTTGACGGCGTGGGCGGTCATGACGCGGGCAGCCTCGGCGGCCGGAGCCTCCGGGGTGATGTTTAAAGCCGGGGAGGTCATCATGTCGCCCACGGTGAGGGTGTCCAGCTCGGTCAGGGCGCAGCTGTGGCCCGCCAGCATCCTGGCCACCAGGGCCATGGCCTGGGCGTTTCGGGGAAGGCCAAGCCGCACCAGGAAATCCTTGACCGACAGGACGCCCAGCACCGCATCGCCGCCGTTCTTGATCACGGGGGCACCGGATATGTTGGCCTCGGCCAGGATTGCGGCAGCCTCTGCGGCGCTGTGCTCGGGCGTGAGGGTGATGACCGTGCGGGTCATGAGGCTCTCCACGCTGATGGAGGCGCATATCCGTTTGACCGCATGGCGGTGGGCCAATTGAAACAGCTCTTTGGCGTCGCTTGGTGTGATGTCCAGGAAGACCCCCATTTCCCGCATGGCTTCCAGGACATCGTCATCAAGCGGATCAGGCGATATGTGTTGCATGCGGCGGTCTCCCAGAGGGGGTTGCTCAGTTGTTTACGAACGCGGCGGCCTGGCTTGAAAAAGGGATATTTACTTAAGGAAAAGCCGACTGGCGTCCTTCCCTAACTCTATGAAAATAGTGTAAAGGTCCAGACAAGCTTCGTAAACATCATCTGGGGAGTCCGCGAATGATCAACGTGAACATGAAAGCCCTGCTTGGCAAGCTCAACACTTTTTGCACCAATACCCTGCATAACGCTGCTGGGCTCACAGTCTCGCGTACCCAGTACGAAGTGACGGTCGAGCATTTTCTGCTCAAGAGCCTTGAAGACGCCGGGTCGGATATCCCGGCCGTATTGCGGGTCAATGGCCTCGATACCGGCCGCCTGGTGGCCGGATTGACCGACGCCCTGGAGGACATGAAGGCCGGAAACTCCGGCAAGCCCACGTTTTCGCCGCTGCTCATCGAGCTGCTTGAAGACGCCTGGGTGGTGGGGTCCATCGATCTGGGAGACAGCCGGGTACGCTCTGGAGCGATGCTTCTGGCCCTTCTGGCCCGACCGAACTTCTATGGATCGGGCGTCTATCTGGAACAGCTGTCAGGCATCAACCGCGAGAGCCTGCTCAAGGACTTCTGGAACATCACCAAGGGGTCAAGCGAAGCCAAGGCGACCGAGACCGCAGGCGGTGCGGGGGCGACCGGTTCGGCAGGCCCCGGCGGAGCGCCGGGACAGAGCGGCGAGGGCAGCTTCATCGCCCGCTTCTGCCAGGACTTCACGGCCAAAGCCAAGGCCGGTGGCATCGACCCGGTGTTTGGCCGCGACCATGAAATCCGCGAGATCGTGGATATTCTGGCCAGGCGGCGCAAGAACAACCCCATCCTGGTGGGCGACCCCGGCGTGGGCAAGACGGCGGTGATCGAGGGCCTCGCCCTGCGCATCGCACTTGGCGATGTGCCCGAGAGCCTGCGCGAGGTCACTCTTATCAACCTGGATATGGGCCTGCTGGAAGCCGGGGCCGGTATGAAGGGCGAATTCGAGAACCGGCTGCGCGGGGTGATCACCGAGGTGAAATCCAGCGAAAAGCCCATCATCATGTTCATCGACGAGGCTCACACCCTGGTGGGCGCGGGCGGCCAGACCGGCGGCTCCGACGCGGCCAACCTGCTCAAGCCCGCCCTGGCGCGCGGCGAGCTGAAAACCTGCGCCGCCACCACCTGGAGCGAATACAAGAAATACTTCGAGAAAGACCCGGCCCTGGCCCGGCGCTTTCAGATGGTCAAGCTCGACGAGCCCAGCGTGGAATCCACGGTGCTCATCCTGCGCGGCCTTCGTGACAGTTACGAAAAAGCCCACAAGGTGGTCATCCGCGACGACGCCATCAAAACTTGCGCTGAATACGCCGACCGCTACATCGCGGCCCGTTTTCTGCCGGACAAGGCCATCGATCTGCTGGATACCTCCTGCGCGCGGGTGAAGGTGAATCTGACGGGCAAGCCCGCCGTCCTGGAAGACAAGGAACGCCGCATCCAGGCTCTGGAGCGCGAACAGAAGGCAATAGAGCGCGATCAGGACAACCACGTGGCCATCGATGAAGAACGTCTGGCCGAAGTGGTGGCCGAGATAGCCGATACAACCACCCAGGCTGCAGACCTCAAGGCCGCCTGGGACAAGGAACGCGAGGCCGCAGACGCGGTCATCAACGTGCGCACGCAGATCGCCGGGGCCGAAGGCGACGCCAAGGCGGCTCTGGAAAAGGACCTGGACGCAGCCGACAAGGCTCTCAAAGAACTGCAAGGCGACGACGCCATGATCGAAATAGAGGTCACCCCTGATCTGGTGGCCAAGGTCGTGGCCGATTGGACCGGCATCCCCGTGGGCAAGGTGGCCCGCGACCAGTCCGCCACCATCCTCAACCTGGAAGAGCGCCTGAAAACCCGCATCAAGGGCCAGGATTTTGCTCTCGATACCGTCACCCAGGTGATCAAGGCGGCCAAATCCGGCATCAAAAGCCCGGACCAGCCCATGGGCGTGTTCTTGCTGGTGGGCCCCTCGGGCGTTGGCAAAACCGAGACCGGCCTCACCCTGGCCGACATCCTCTTCGGTGACGAGCGCAACGTGGTGGGCGTGAACATGAGCGAGTTCCAGGAGAAGCATACCGTCTCGCGCCTCATCGGCTCGCCTCCGGGCTACGTGGGCTACGGCGAGGGCGGCATGCTCACCGAGGCCGTGCGCCAGCGCCCCTATTCCGTCGTGCTGCTCGACGAGGTGGAGAAGGCCCACCCGGACGTGCTCAACCTGTTCTATCAGGTGTTCGACAAGGGAGTGCTCTCCGACGGCGAAGGTAAGGAGATCAACTTCAAGAATACCCTGATCATCCTCACCTCCAACCTGGCCACGGATGTCATTCAGGAAATGACCAAGGACGGAGCGTCAATGCCCAATGACGTGGTGGTCGGCGCGGTGCGCCCTATCCTGTCGCAGTATTTCAAACCGGCGCTGCTGGCCCGCATGACCATCGCCCCGTATGTGAGCCTCTCGCCAGAGGCCATGAAGGGCATCGTGGTCATCAAGCTGGACAAGCTGGCCAAGATGCTGCTTTCCAACAACAAAATGAAGATGACCTACACCCCCAAGGTTGTGGACGCCATCGCCGACCGCTGTACCGAAGTGGAAACCGGGGCGCGCAACATTGAATACATCATCAACGGCAACATCCTGCCGCGCATGTCCCAGGAGATCCTGGGCCACATGACCACCGGAGGCATGCCCGCCAGCGTCGCCCTGGACGTGGGCGAGGACGGGGCGTTCACTATCGCCTTCGAATAGCGGCTGACGCCCGGAATGTGAGAGAAGAAAGCCAAGAAAGCCCCGGTTCGCCGGGGCTTTCTTGGGCGTAATACAGTGCTTTGGGTATGGCCGGGCACCCCCTCCTTCCTTGCGGCCCCTGCTTCGACAATGTTACAAACGCCCATGGATGTTCACAATGCCACATCCGGGGCCATCTCCGGTATCCTCTTCCCCAACCGGGCCATGACGCCAACCGCGAAACAGGACGTCCACCATGCCTGAAGTGAGCGTCATTGTTTCGCTCTACAACCACGGCCACTATCTGGAGCAGTGCGTCCGCAGCGCTTTGGATCAGACCTTCGCCGATCTGGAGGTGGTCATCGTTGATGACGCCTCCACTGATGGCAGCCTGGAGGTAGCCCACGCCCTGCAACGACTGGACCCCGCCCGGGTGAGGGTTTTTGCCAATCCCGAGAATCTTGGAGTGAGCCGCACCAGGAATCTGGGCGTTCATAAATCCGGCGGTTCCCTGCTGGCCTTTCTGGATGCGGACGATTTCTGGCGTGCGGATAAAATCGCCAACCAGGTTCAGGCCTTCAGGGAAGACCCGGCGCTGGGAGTGTGCCATTGCGGCGTACGCATAGAGTGCGATGAACATTGCGCCCGCTGGGTTGCCGACAACCAGGGCATGGCGCCGGAATTCTTTGCCCGATGGAAAGACAGTTTTGACATGTTCAGCCGCGAAGCGGTCCGCTTCAACCAATTGGACTACTTCCGGCATCTTCTGATGGCCAACAACATCTGTCTTTCCTCCGTGGCCGTGCGCAGGCCGGTTTTTAAACAGGCGCGCGGCTTTCTGGACTTGGCCGGTTGCCAGGCCGAGGACTGGCTTTTGTGGCTCAAATGCAGCATGCTCACCACCTTCCGGTCGCTTCCAGAGCCGCTGGCGGCGTATAGATTCCATCATGAAAGCCATACCGCCCGTGTATTCATGGACACGGCGTTCGATTTCCAGGGGCTGTGCACCCGGCTGCGCCAGGCAGCCAGAAATTTCAACCCGCCACGCTTCGATGCGCTGTTGAACGACCTTCGAATCCGTGATGAGCAACCTTCCGGGGCGCAGCAGTCCTGACGCCGCCGTGAGGCCGCACCCCTCCCAGAGGCCCACGCCTTCGCAGGCGGATGCATGCGCAGGCAGGGTGTTCCTTGACAAGTTCCAGACTGCCTCCCTGAGGCCCACGCCTTCGCAGGCGGATGCATGGCCCGGCGCATACGAATGCGTTGCAGATAGAGGCCCGCTAAAGGCCGGGCAGTATGAAGCCGGGCCGGGCCGGACCATACAGTGTCGGATTCAGGGTTCCACTCGACGGCACCGGGCCGTACGGGCAAGGGAACCAAAAAGAAATATGTCTGGACAAGCGGCCTGTTCTTGTAAAAAATAGTTAATTCCAATGTGCTCACGAACCAAGGCTCACATGCCCGCCATTTCTTTTGTCTGCGCCGATTTTTCAGTAAATCCCTGATTCTTTTGGCACTCCCAACTGGTGGAGTTTTGCGCGCATGCACAGGAGTGTGTTCCCGCAGGGTTGAGCTGCTGAAAAGCATTATACGTATACGAGGTTTATATTCATGGAATCCGATCCGCAGTCAAAAGAACTTAATAATGAAATAGCACGGCGTAGAACATTCGGAATTATCAGCCATCCTGATGCCGGAAAGACTACCCTGACTGAAAAAATGCTCTTGTTCGGTGGAGCAATCGCCATGGCTGGTGCTGTGAAGTCGCGTAAAGCAGCCAGGCATGCCACCAGCGACTGGATGAGTATTGAGAAGGAACGTGGAATCTCCGTCACCAGCTCGGTGATGAAGTTCAATTACAGAAATTATGAAGTCAATCTTCTCGATACACCAGGCCACCAGGATTTTTCTGAGGATACATACAGAGTACTCTCCGCTGTCGATAGCGTGATTATGGTCATCGACCACGTCAAGGGCGTTGAAACGCAGACCCGCAAGCTCATGGAAGTGTGCAGGATGCGCAACACCCCCATCCTGACCTTCGTCAACAAGCTCGACCGGGAAGGCATTCCCCCCTTTGACCTGCTGGCGGAAATCGAAGAGACGCTCCAGGTCGAATACGCCCCACTGTCCTGGCCCATTGGCATGGGCAAGAATTTCAAGGGAACCTACAACCTCTACCGCAAGGAACTCAATTTCTTCACGCCGGGACAAGGCCGCACCAATGATGATTTGGTCACCGTGCGCGATCTCGAAGATCCCCTGGTGGACGAATTGCTGGGTTTCCAGGCCAAGGAACTGCGCGAGGATATCGCCCTTCTGGAGGGCGCGGCCTCTCCCTTCGTGCTGGCCGATTATCTTAAGGGCAGCCAGACGCCGGTGTTCTTCGGCAGCGCGGTCAACAACTTCGGTATTCGAGAAATGCTCGACGCCTTTGTGGAAATAGCCCCTGCCCCGCAGCCCCGGCCTACCAAGACGCGCATGGTCTCGCCTGCCGAGAGCGCCTTTTCCGGGTTTGTCTTCAAAATTCAGGCAAATATGGACCCGGCCCACCGGGACCGCATCGCTTTCCTACGCGTCTGCTCAGGCCGGTTTGAGCGGGGCATGAAGGTGCGCCACCACCGGCTGGACAAGACCATCACCATCGCCAACCCCATCATGTTCATGGCCCAGGACCGCACCCTGGTCGAAGAGGCCTGGCCTGGCGACATCATCGGCCTGCACAACCACGGCTCCATCAAGATAGGCGACACCCTCTCGGAAAAGGAACCGCTGAAGTTTACGGGGATTCCCAGTTTTGCCCCGGAGAATTTTCGCCGGGTATGGTTGGCGACCCCGTTCAAGGCCAAGCAGATGCAAAAAGGCCTGCACCAACTGGCAGAAGAAGGCGCTGTGCAGGTTTTTCGCCCGTTGCAAGGCAACGATTACATCCTTGGAGCGGTCGGGGCGTTGCAGTTCGACGTGACCATGGAGCGCCTTAAAGCCGAATATAATGTCGAGATCTCCTGCCAGCCGGTGGAGTATGTTGCCGCGCGCTGGGTCCAGTGCGCAGATGCCAGAAAGCTCAAAGAGTTTGAACAAAAGAATGAACGCTATCTGGCCTATGATGCCGAAGACAACCTGGCCTATCTGGCCCGAAGCGACTGGAGTCTGAAAACCGTCATGGAAGATTGGCCCGACATCACCTTCCTGAAAACGCGCGAACACGAATAGGCAGCCTGGCCGCCTCAGTTACGCTCCGCCGCAGGCAGCTGTTTTTCCGACCGGAATTGCCTGCCGGGGGTGCCAGCAGGTTGCCAAAACCAGCGGAATCGTTGAAAGAGGACGCATGGTGTTACACCGTATTCCTCACCGCCTTTCCCGCCTTCTGGTGCTGCTGGTTCTGGGCTGCTGGGTCTTCCTGATCAGCACAGGGGCGCAGGGGGCCGACCCTGTCGGCGATGCGGGGCAGAGTGCGCCACCGGCGAGTGTCTTGGTGCTCCACTCCTATGGGCGGGGCAACAGCCGCACTGACGGGCTAGAGATCGGTATAGGCAAAGTGCTGTCACAGAGCGGGTTGAACGTCCGGGAAACGCTGGAATATCTTCAAGCCGACCGTCTGGCAAAACTCTCACAATATCCGCGTATTCTCGAAACCAAACGCGCAGCCCTGGCCGCCCAACTCGATGCGGCACCTCCCAATGCTGTGTTGCTCTCAGACAAACAAGCTATGGATTTCTGGGTGGACAATTTCAGCGCCCTGGCTCCGGCGCTCCCCGTGGTTTTTTGCGGCGTGGGTGAAGCCCTGCCTTCCAAGTTGCACGCCTTGGAGCGTGTCACCGGGGTTGTTGAACGCCCGGGTTTCGAGGATACTGTCAAGACTGCAATTACTCTGGTGCCCGGCGCCCGGAAACTCCTGGTGCTGGGTTTCGAGACCATGAATTTCCAGGCTGTCAAGGACATGCTGGTCCGGGATCTGGAGAACTTCACTCCGAAACTGGCTGTCGAGTATTTTCCCAGTCCGGTGATAGCCGCCATGGAGGGGCGGCTGAGGGAGCTTGGCCCTGAATGGCTGGTTCTCGTGGTGGGTCGCCCTGAAGAAAACGGCAGGCTCATGCTTTCCCTGGATGGGGCAGCCCGGATCTGCCAGGCCAGCCCGGTGCCGGTATTCGCCGTATGGAACTCCTGGATGGGGTACGGCCCTGTGGGGGGCAAGATCATTGATCCCGTCGAGCAGGGGAGAGTGGCAGGCGAATTGGTTCTTGAGATTCTTCGCGGCAGGGACGCGCGCGATGTGCCTGCGCTGGCGCACAATAATGGAACCTTTGTTTTCGATTATAACGCGCTCAAGCGCTTCGGCCTGGATGAGGCCTTGCTCCCGCAGGACAGCGTTCTGCTCAATAAGCCTGTGTCCTTTTACGAAGGCCACACGGAGATGGTGTGGACATATGGCGTGGTTACCGCGCTCCTGTTCGTGCTCTCCGGGGTATTGGGGCTCTGGGTCGCCTACCGGCGGAAGGTGCTGGCCCAGCAGGCCGGTCAGGTGAGCTTCGTACACTCTCTGATGGAGGGCATGCCCACGCCGGTGTACTACAAGGATGTTTCCGGCGTGTATCAGGGCTGCAATCAGGCCTTTGAAAAGTTTTTCAACCGGTCGCGTGAGATGGTGGTGGGCAGGACCGCCCATGACCTGACTCCTGGAGACCTGGCTGTCCATTTCGAGGCCCAGGACAAGGCCCTTATCGCCGGTGGGCCTACCCAGACTTTCGAACAGGAAATGGATACCCCGGACGGTCGGCGGCAAGTGGTCTTCAATAAGGCGCTCTTTTTCAATGCCGACGGCCGGGCGGCCGGCCTGGTGGGAGTGATAACCGATATCACCGTCCATCGTCAGGTTGAGCGCGAGCTGGAGGGGGCCCGGAACTACCTGCAAGGTATCATTGATTCTTCTCCCTCGGCCATCGTGTGCGTGGACCGCTCCGGCAGGATAACCCATACCAACGTCAGCGCGGCCAGTTACTGTGGTGAATCAAAACTCGGCTGCGCCTTGGAAGAGGCACCCAGGCTGGCCAAACTGATGGACAGCATTATCCGGGCCATCGACGAGGACAAACCCTTGCACCTGCCCAAACGGGCCTACCGCGAGAACGGCGAACTGCGCTTTGAGGATGTGGTCATCTATCCCCTTTCGGCCATTGGCCTTTCCGAGGCCGTGGTGCGCGTGGAGGACGCCACGGAGCGCGTCCGGCTGGAAGAAGTGCTGGTTCAAACGGAAAAGATGATGAGCGTGGGCGGTCTGGCGGCTGGCATGGCCCACGAGATCAACAATCCTCTCGGCGGCATCATGCAGAGCCTGCAAGTGGTGCTCAACCGGTTGCGGCCCGAACTCCCGGCCAATCTGGAGGCGGCTGCGAAGTCCGGGTGCGACATGGGCTCTCTGCGGGCGTACCTGGAGCGCCGTGAGATACTCTCCCTGCTCAGCGGCGCACGTACTTCAGCCCAACGGGCGGCGGGAATCGTGGCCAATATGCTGGAGTTCAGCAGACGCAGCGGTTCGGCCTGGCTCCAGGAGGATGTTGGCGAGCTGGTGGAAAAAGCCGTGGAGCTCTGCCAGCAGGATTACGACCTTTCCAAACGCTATGATTTTCGCAAAATCACCATCGTCAAGGAACTCGATCCCGCATGCCCCGCTGTGCACTGTTCGGCCCAGCAGATCCAGCAGGTTATTTTGAACTTGATTCGCAACGCCGCCCAGGCCTTGACCACAAGCGCAGCTTCCGAACCTCGGATAACAGTGCGCGCCGTGGGTAAAGCAGATCATGTGACCATTGAGATCGAAGACAATGGGCCGGGCATGGATGAAGCCACCCGGCGTAAAGTCTTCGAGCCCTTTTTCACCACCAAGTCTCCGGGGCAGGGGACAGGGCTTGGCCTTTCCATTTCGTACTTCATCATCACCGAGAATCACGGCGGCCGGATATCCGTTGAATCGGAGGCGGGCAGAGGCACCCGCTTCATTATCGAGCTACCCCTGGAAAATGTCCGGTTCGCCTGATGCATTGTGCGATGCCTTGCACGAAAACTGACGGCCGGTGTACAATGCCTTCCCATGCGCGCCCCCAAAGACGCATTGACCAGGCTGCCTGGCTTGTGTAGCGAGTGACCATCACCCATGGAAATACACGCGCATGATACTTGACCTCTTCAAACGGAAAGATTCCCCCATTGATCCCGTATCGCGGGAGGTCTTGAATCAGGCCATGCGCCAGCGCGCAAAGATGGATATGGTGTTCGACGCCAAGGTAACCTCCATCAAGGGCCTCTCCTGCGCATTGAATAACATGGACAATTCCTCGCTCACCCTGGAAGTGTATGGCCTGGACAAGCCCGGAGCGTTCGGAGGAAAGCTCGTAGACTGTTATTTTCGCATTCGCGAGGGGAAATCTGTCGGATATTTCGGTTTCAATACCCGCATTGAAAGAGCTTCAACCGGCAAGAATGGGGGGATCTTTTTCACTGCCTCCATGCCGCAACGGGTGGACCGCTCCCAGCGGCGCAGGAGCTTGCGAGTCCATCCCGATATGGCGTGGCTGGAAGATATCGTCGTGTGGCGTGACATCGGCCACAGCTCATTCGAACATGCCACAATTATTGCAGCGCGCAAGGATTTTACGGGAAAAGGCTGCCGGGTGGAAAACGTCTCCGCCGGTGGCATGGGGCTCTTTTTCCCGCGTGCCTTTTGCCGTGAGGCTGGGGCGTGCCCACTGCTGGGCGACGCCTACACCGTCCACCTGCTCTTCAACCAAGAGATGCGCAACCAGCCCATGGGGGTGTGGTTTGAAGCCAAGGCGGCACGTGTGGTGGACGACCCCATCACACGCGATCAGAGCCTCGGGTTGGAGTTCATACGGGTGGCCTCCACACGCGGCGATGACGGCGGGCTTTCCTGGCGGCTGGTCGAGGACAACGTGGCAGGCGAGCTGATGGAGCGGGTGTTCTCCTGGCACACCTTCCTGCTGCGGGAGCGCGGCCAGACCGAGTGACAGCCCTTGGTGTGGGGTCGTTTTTGTACCCCTATTCCGTTGCGCGGTGTCGCAAGATGGTCTATATTGTTGAAGAGTTTACCTCCAAGGGGGCTTCCAGCCATGAACATGAAGGATATCCGCGTCAAGGCCAAGGCCTTGGACGTCACGGTTGCCGTAGGGTGGACCAAGACCATGGCCATCCGGGCCATACAGACCGCCGAAGGCTATGAGCCCTGCTTCGGGCGTGGGCTGTTTAACGTCTGCGGCCAGTTGGATTGCTGTTTCCGCACTGATTGCGTGAAAATATCCGGCGAGGATTAGCGTTTTGCCTCGCATGCGGGGCCGTGTTTGATGCGCTAAACCGCGCGGCCGGGGGCGAGGGCTTTCGGCGTTAATTGCGCTGCGCCCAGCGCAAGAATGTGTGTATTCAGTCGGGAGAGTGTACCTCCTCCTGCCCTTCAATTGGTTCTTGCTTCCTTGGACGCAAGGCCTTATCTAGGCCCTGTTTTTGGCCCCTGTTTCCGGCCTCCGGCCCAAGTCTTGGCCAATCGGACCCCCATCTTCTGTATCGCGAGGAACCAATGGAGCTGATCTCTCAATTCTTCTATCTGCTTGGCCATGTGAACGAAGCCCTGGACATGATTTTGAATCACTTCGGGCTGTGGACCTATCTGGTGCTGTTCCTGATTATCTTCTGCGAAACCGGCCTGGTGGTGACGCCGTTTCTGCCTGGTGATTCCCTGCTTTTCGTCATCGGCACCCTGTGCGGCGTGGGCAAGCTGGACCCCCTGTTGACCATTGGAATTTTGATCGCCGCCGCCATCCTGGGCGACAACACCAACTACTGGATCGGGCGTACACTGGGGCCTGCGGTGTTCAAGCGGGAAGACAGCAAAATCCTCAACAAGAAGCATCTGGAAAAAACCCACGCCTTCTACGAGAAACACGGCGGCAAGACCATCATCATCGCCCGTTTCATGCCCATCGTGCGCACCTTCGCCCCCTTCGTGGCGGGTATCGGCAAGATGACCTACACCAAATTCCTGACCTTCTCCGTGGCCGGAGCCGTCTTGTGGATCGGCGGCTTTATCGGCCTGGGCTTTATGATCGGCAACATGCCCTGGGTGAAGAAATACTTCAGCGTGGTCATCTACGGCATCATCCTGCTCTCCATCACCCCGGCCCTCATCGAGTTCATCAAGGCCAAACGGGCTGCGGCAAAAACCGCTTAGTCACACTTTTTCACTCGTTCAATAAAGGGCGCGGCAGGATTGATCCTGCCGCGCCCTTTTGCATGTGGCCATGCAGGCGCAGCACGCTGGATTAACAAGAATACCCAGGAATATAAGTGGATTCAAAGGGGCATTGTACTGCGCTCGAAACGGGCTGCTACGCCTTTTTAAGGCAAACCTCCGTATTGCCCTGTGGCAGCGGAGGAATTCCCTCTGTTCTACATCCGCCGCCCAGTATGCGCCCGTTTCCGGGCTTTATGGATCAGGTCAGGCAGAGTTTTGGCCATGAAGTAGCGGGCGCGGGGTTCCAGCGAGAGTTCGGGCTGGCGTCTGACCAGGGCCGGGTCTTTCAGCAAAAGCTCATACACATCGACGTAGCGGTCGATCATGGTCGCCTCGGACCAGTGGGTGGTCAGCCATTCCCGACCGGAGCGGCCCAGTTCGCGGCAGAGTTCCGGGTCTTCCAGCAGGTGCTTGAGGGCTTCGGGAGCGTCTTCCAGGCGCACGTTGATAAAGGGCTGCACATCCACCCCGGAAAAATAGCGCAGCAGTTCCAGGGAGCGTCCGTCCAGCCGGGCCAGCACAGGCTTGGCCTGGGCCAGGCCTTCCATGCCGGTAAGGTGGTAGCTGCCGGTGACAAGGTCATCCACCACCATGCGTGAGCGGCGTTTTTCCGCCAGCACTTCGGCCAGGGGCCGCCCTGTGGCTACGCGCACCCGGCAGCCGGTGGCGGCCGTCAGCCCATCGAGCATGTGCACGATTTCGGGCATGCCTTTGGTGGACCAGCGGTCGGCCCAGGCGCTCATATCCTTGGTGTGGCTGTAGAAGATGTCCCACGTGGAAGGCCGGTCGCCGGGCAGGTAGGACGGCTGCGTTTCAGGCACGAAATTGGGCACAACCATGGCTTTGGGGTAGAGCCGTTCGGGATACTGGGCAATGGACAGGCAGGGGATGTCCTGGGCCAGCAGCTCCTTGGGGGATATGCCCATCACCTGGGCCACCAGCTCCGGCGTGGAGTGGAACTGGCGCACGATGGGGATGCCTTTTGTGGCCAGAGCTGCAAAGTCGATGGGCGCGAAGGCCGTGGAGGAATAATCCAGATAGTTGTGCAGGTGGATGACGTCGGCGGCTTCGGCCAGGGCCAGGGCCTCTTCGGGGGTTTCCTCGAAGACCACATCGTGGTCGTAGATGCCGAAACGCCTGGTATCCACCAGCCGGGCGGTTACCTGGGTGTGCCGGTTCAGAGCCTGCACCAGCCGGATGGGCATGCCCGCCAGGGGCGTGGTGGAAAAATGCAGAACCAGCATGCCGCCACCATTCCTTTGAAAGGCGAACGACCGGACTAGCAGCGGCTCTGGGCCAGGGGCAGCCCTTCGAGCACGGCGGCGCGGCGCGAAGCCGGGGCCAGTTGGTCCCAGGACACCAAGTCCTCGTGGCGCACGGGGGATACCAGCGCGCGGCCAAGAAGTTGGTCCCAGTGCATGGGGCAGATGCCGTTGCCGGGGCATTTCACGGTGAGATCCGCTTCGGTGAGCACATGCCCGGCGGGCAGGTCGCGGGCAAACACGATGCTCTTGCGCAGCTTGACGGCCACCTTGCGTTCGGTCTCGAACACTTCCTTGCGGCGCACGGTCATGGCGGCCTGAGCCTGGCGGATCATATCCATGAGCTGGGCAAAACCGCTGGGCTCCAGGGAGGCCTGGTGGTCGGTGCCGCGCTGGGTGCGGTCCAGGGTAAAGTGGCGTTCCACCATGCAGGCGCCGAGAGCGGCGGCAGCGATGCTGGGCCCCAGACCCTGCTCGTGGCCGGAGTAGCCCACGGCCAGACGGTAGCGCCGGGCCAGCTCGGCCATCACGGGCAGGCCTATCTGCTCATCTGGGCAAGGATAGCTGGAATTGCAGTGCAACAGTACGATGTTGTCGTGAAATTTGCGCAGTTCGGCCACGGCCATGTCGATTTCTTCCAGGCTGCTCATGCCGGTGGAGAGAATGACAGGCAGGCCCGTGGCACCGGCCTGGCGCAGCAGGGGCAGGTTGACCAGATCGGCAGAACAAATCTTCAACACTTCCACGTCGAGATCCAGCAGTTCGCGAAGGCTGACGGCATCCCAGGCCGAGGCGAAGAAAACCATGTCCAGGGATTCGGCCAGGGTTTTCAGCTCAGCCATGTCTTCAATGGAAAGCTCCAGGGCCAGGCGGTGTTCGCCATAGGTGGAACCGAAGCTGTTTGGCCCGCCGTACGGCATCTGCAAACCGGCATCGGTGAACAGGGCGTTCATGTCCCGTTTCTGGAACTTGACCGCATGCACCCCGGACCTGGCGGCCTCCTCGACCATCTGGCGGGCGATGGCCATTTCCCCCTGGTGATTGTTGCCGATCTCGGCCACTACGAAACAGGGGTGTCCCTGGCCGATGACCTTGCCGGACCTGAGCTGGATGGAGGGGAAGCTTTTCATAATCGTATAATCTCCACGTTATGCTGCTCGCAAAACGGCAGAAGTTGCCGATGTATTTCCTCCTGGCAGCCGAAGGAGGTTATCACTACGGCCTGGGGCCGCACGGTTTCGAGGAGCATCGGAGGGGAAATGACGTTCCCCCCCAAGATTTTGCCATGCTTACCCGTGTCGTTGTCCACAAGAGCGGCCACTTCAAAAGTGCCCAGGCCGCGAAGAGCCTGCAGCACGATCTCACAGGTTTCGGAAGCGCCAAAGAGCGCCAGTTTGACAATACCCTTTGCGCGCAGCATCGCAAGCTTGCGCATGATGGAATTCTTGAGCGCGGTATAAATTTGCACTGTCTCCGAGGAAAAAGAGAAGAACATGTCGCGGCGTTTGTCTTCGCCCTGCGCGGTGAGCAGGTAGCGGAAGCTCTTGCCGTTAACCCGCTCGTATTGGATGAACCCTTTGTCCACCATCTCTTTCAGATACTGGTTGACCATAGCCCCGGACAGATTGGCCCGGCGTCCGAGCTCGCTTTGGCTCACCTGGCTGTCCTGCACCAGGGCGTCCAGGATGGCCAGATAGCGGGCGGCCTTGCTGGGCCGGTAATATGTCTTGTTTATCAAAAACATGGCGGCCCGTCACCGTTCGTTAAAGGCATAAACACAGCCGTTAAGGCCGCAAGTGCCCTAATTGTGCGATGATACGTGGAATCGCGTATGATAACAAGCGTTTGCCGCATGACAAAATATCCAGTCATTTCAAAGTTATGCCAAGGAGTTTACCCGTTCATCATTCGACTCTCGAGTGATTTATCGGCTGTCGTGCCATTTTCCTTTAGGCTGCTGCCGATGAGTTTTCTTTTGCAATATTCGCGCCTGCCGTGCCGTACGCAACGGTTGCATTTGGCTCCGTCTCAGGTAAACAGTGTTTTGGAGGGTTGAAAACCCGTGTCAACACCACAGATCATCATACGGAATCTTTATAAATCTTTTCAGGAAACCCCTGTGCTCAGGGGCGTCGATATGGAAATTCCCGCAGGGGGCTTGACGGCCATCATCGGCAAGAGCGGGGGAGGCAAAAGCGTCCTGCTCAAGCACATCATCGGCCTCATGCGCCCCGATTCCGGGGATGTGTGGTTCGAGGGCCGGGCGCTTGGAGCCATGACCGGCCAGGAACGCAAGGCTCTCAAGGGGGCCATGTCCTATATGTTTCAGGGAATGGCTCTGTTCGACTCCCTGAATGTGTTCGACAACATTGCTCTGCCTCTGCGCGAGCGGTTGCGTCTGGGCGAGGGCGAGGTGAAACGGCGCGTGGACGAGAAACTCCGCCAGTTGGATCTCAAAAATATTGAAGACAAATATCCGTCGCAGATTTCCGGGGGCATGCAAAAGCGTGTGGCCCTGGCCAGGGCGTTGATCACCGAGCCGCGCATCGTGCTCTTCGACGAGCCCACCACAGGCCTCGATCCCCTGCGCAAGTGGTCGGTATTCAAGCTTATCGACGATTCCCGCAAGGCCTTCGGCTTCACAGGGGTGATGGTCAGCCACGATATCCCCGACGTGTTTGAAATTGCCAGCCGGGTGGCCGTGCTCGATGAGGGGAAGATAGTCTTTCAAGGCAGTTCCGAGAAGGCTCTGGCTTCGGACTTGCCGCTGCTGAAGTCTTTCTTGCCCCACGGCCTGGCTTACGTGCCGGAATAATGACGCTCCAGAAGCCCCAGCGCCTGGCTTTTTTCCTTGCCGTAGCGGTTGGCCATGGCTCCCCGGCTGGTCAGTCCGTTGGGTCCGAAGGCGCGCAGGCGGTTGGCGTACACTTCTTCGATTAAGGCATGCTCGAAGAGGCGGCTTTGGCGCTTTTCGACGATGCGGGGTTTGATGGTCTCGATGGCGTCGATGAAAATTGCCGCGCCGCCCCCAATGCCGTGCTGCACCACGCAACTCCAGAGCACCTCGCGCACGGCCGGGGATAAGGCGGAGACGTTCAGGCCCGTTTCATTGTAGATTGCCTGCAATGCTGGCCGGTAGTGGCTGCTCAGGATGAATTCGTATTGCAGGTGCTCGAAATGTTTGGGGTTTTCTTGGGCGATGCGTTTCCATTCTTCGGGCACCGCGCCTGCGGCGCTGCCGGTGTTGGCCGGCCCCTTACCTTGCAGTCGTGCAAACCAGTCTGGCGCGCGGCTTTCCAAAAAGCGGAGGAAGTTCTTATAGGTGGGCGTGCCCGAGGCTATTTGGAAGGTGCCATAGCTGGTCCCGGCGCTTGCGGTGTGCCCCACTGAGGCCGCCCCGTCGGAGCCGGATTCGAATCGCGCCGCCAGGCTGCCGGGCGGCGCCACCAGCGACGGACGTCCTCCTGGCGGCGGCGGCGGAAAGCAACTGGCCATGGTGAAGGTTGGGGTGGGCGTGAACACTGCCCGGGATTTGTTCCACAAGACGGCCAGGGCGCGCTTGGCCCAGGAATCCGGGTCTTGCGGATGGCGACGCTGGGGGTCGACGCGGCGGTAAACACGGCTTTCGTACAGGGTGGCGCGCACTCCGCCGCCAGTTCCAACGATTTCTATCTGGGGCTCTGCCAGCAGAGCGGCGCGGAGTCTGCGTGCCTCCTGCGGGTTGAGTGCGGGCTCGCTGAAATCAAGGCTCCAGCACTCTTGCGTGCTGTCGGAGAAATCCGGCCAGGCCGGGGCCACACACAGGGCTTGCCAAAGGCACAGCAGATAGCCCACACACGCAGCCAGGAGCAGCTGTTTGTTTTCCGGGCCAAGAAACGCAGATACGCGACCGGTCTGACCTGACGGGCCGCTGCTGGAAGAAGAGGGGCGCGCTATGCCCGGATGCGGGTTACGGTTAACCACGGCCTCTCTGGTGGCGGACAAGAGATTGCAAACCAATGGGACGCCCGCCATGTTGGAACGTATAGCCGAGATTGCGGAGAAATAAAAGTGTCAGCTTCCAAAAAGGATGACTCCAAGAAGCGTTCCAGACGGTTTACACGGTTGCGCGGGTGGCTCTATCTGTTTGTGCCCGGCGTGGTGCTCACCATGGCCTTTTCGCTGCTGCACTGGTCCCCCCCGGAATGGATGCGCTTTCTGGAGTACAACACCTACGACGTTCTTTTGCGTCAACGGCCTAAACCGCCCATGGGCGATATGACCGTTATTGTGGACATTGATGAAAAGAGTCTGGCCACGGTGGGGCAGTGGCCCTGGCCGCGTTATCAGATAGCTCTGTTGCTGGGCAGGCTCAAAGAGTATGGCGCGCTGGCCGTCGGCATGGATATCGTCTTCTCGGAACCGGACCAGACCTCGCCGGACCGCATACAGGAGCGGCTGAAGTCTCTTGGCGTGGATATGGACTTCACCGGGCTCGCCCCGGCTCTGCGCGACAACGACCGGCTGCTGGCCCAGAATCTGGCGCAGGGGCCCTTCGTGCTGGGTTACTTTTTCACCTTTTCCGAGGCCGACAGCGCCCAAGGGGCGGGTCGCGCAGAATGCCAACTGCCGCCCCCGCGTCTCTCCTTGCGCCGGGCCGCCAATGCGGCCAACGCTTTGGTGCGGGTGAGCGAGGCCAACTCCGTGGTCTGCCCTCTGCCGGTATTGTCCCAGGCGGGCAAATGGGCCGGTTTTTTCAACTCCGCGCCGGACCAGGACAACCTGGTGCGCTGGGTGCCTCTGGTCATCTCCTGGAAGGACACCCTGTACCCCAGTCTGGCTATATCCACGCTTATGCGGGGGTTTGGCGCCAAAAACGCCGTTTTGTCCGTGCAGAACAACGAATACGGCGCCCAGGACATGAGCCTCAACCTTGATCTGGGCCCTCTGGGCAAACGCTCCATTCCGCTCGACAAGGCCGGGCGCATCCTGCTGGATTTTCGCGGCCCTGCCAAAACCTTCCCGTATATTTCCGCCTCGGACGTCATTGCGGGCAAGATCGCGCCCGATGCCGTGGCGGGCAAGCTGGTATACATAGGCACTTCCGCCCGTGGCCTGGAAGACATCCGGGCCACGCCCGTGGACCAGGCCTTCGTGGGGGTGGAGGCCCACGCCACGGCCACGGACATGATTCTGGCCAACAGCTTCCTGCGCCATCCCCTGGACGCCTGGTACATTGAGCAGATTCTGGTGGTGCTTCTGGGTATCGGAGTCACGGTGATGCTCATTTTCACCCGCTCGGCCTGGGTTGCCCTGATGAGCGTGCTTTCCGGGGCCGGGGTGTGGTTCGGGGCTACGTGGTCGTTCAACACCTCGAATTATTATCTTTCGCCTCTGAACCCGCTGATGGTGCTGTCTGCCAACTTCACGCTGCTCACCTTCCTGAAGTTCCTGCGCGAGGAACGCCAGAAGCGCTTTATCCAGTCGGCCTTTTCGCAATATCTTTCCCCCAAGGTGGTGGACCAGATCGTGGCCCAGCCTGACAAACTGACCCTCACCGGTGAGGAGAAAGACGTCACCATCCTGTTTTCCGACGTGCGCGGTTTCACCACACTTTCCGAGAAACTGCCCCCTAACAAGGTGGTGGCCCTGCTCCACGAATATCTTACCCCCATGACCCGGCTCATAACCGAAAACTCCGGCACGCTGGACAAGTTCATCGGTGACGCCATCATGGCCTTTTGGAACGCCCCGATCGATGTGCCTGGCCATCCCCGGCTGGCCTTGCAGTCGGCCATGGGCATGCTGGAGGAGCTCGACCGTCTGAACAGAGGCTTCCAGGAACGCTATGGCTTTGAAATTCACATCGGCATCGGGCTCAACGTGGGGTTGGTGCGGGTGGGCAACTTCGGCTCGGCCGACCTTTTCGACTACACCATCATTGGCGACAACGTGAACCTCTGCTCCCGCCTGGAAGGACTGACCAAGTATTACCACCAGAAACTGCTGGTCACCCAGGCCATGAAAGACCAAGCCGGGGAGGGCTTCCTCTACCAGGAGATCGATCGCGTGCTGGTGAAGGGCAAGCGCGAACCCGTGACCATCCTCACCGTTCATCCTATGGACAGGGCCGGAGCACTGGCCGGTGAGCTGGCTGCCTGGGATGCGGCCCTGACGCTGTACCGCACCGGGGATTTTACCCCCGCCCTGGCGGGCATGGAGTCCCTGGCTGCGGAAACCGGAAACGACCTGTATACCCTCTATGCCGGGCGCTGCCGCACCCTTATTGCCAATCCACCCGGCCCGGAGTGGAACGGCGTGTTCGAACATACCACCAAGTAAAGGAACTTCATGCCCGGAGCCAACGACACCATCGCAGCCATCGCCACCCCCCCGGGACGCGGCGGCGTGGGGGTGGTGCGCCTGAGCGGCCCCCAGGCCAAAGCCATCGGCCAAAAACTGTTCAAGGCCTTCCGGTCGGATTTTGCCGGACCATTGCCCTACCGGTTGCACCACGGACGGTTGCTGGACGCTTCCGGCCGGGAAATTGACGATATCCTCCTGGCATTCATGCCCGGACCGGGCTCCTATACCGGGGAGGACGTGGTGGAGTTTCATTGCCACGGTTCCCCGGCGGTGCTGCGCGGCGCGGTTTCCGCCGCCAGAGCCTTGGGAGCGAGGAGTGCCCTGCCCGGCGAGTTCACCAAGCGGGCCTTCATGAACGGCAAGCTCGATCTCAGCCAGGCTCAGGCCGTGGCCGAGCTCATTGCCAGCGACACCGGGCGCGGTGCGGCTCTAGCCCTGGAGCGCCTCTCCGGTTTGATGGGCCGCAGGGTAGGGGAATTGCGCCGGAGCCTGGAACATCTTCGGGCTCAGCTTTGCCTTGCCGTGGATTTCCCCGAGGAAGAGTTGGAATGCCTGGACCCCGGCCCGTTTTGCGCCGTGGTGGCAGAGGTTATGGCCGCCATCGGGGTGCTTGTGGCCGCCCACGGTCGGGCCAGGCCCTTTCGCGAGGGAGCCCTGGCCGTGCTGGCCGGGCCGGTGAACGCGGGTAAATCCAGCCTGCTCAACGCCCTGCTGGGCCGGGAGCGCGCCATAGTGAGCGACATCCCCGGCACCACGCGCGATTTTCTGGAAGAACAGCTCGATCTGGACGGCCTTCCCCTGCGCTTGGCCGATACCGCCGGGCTGCGCGAAACCGGCGATCATGTGGAGCTTCAGGGCCTGGCCCGCTGCCGCGCGCTGCTGGCCCAGGCCGATGTGGTCCTTCTGGTGGCCGACGGCTCCAGGAATTTCGATCCCGAGGCCTTTCAGGGCGAGTGCGGCCTGGGCGCGCCTGATGCGGCGAGGGCAGGGCAGGCCCCCATACGGGCGTCCACGGCCAGCCCGGTTCCTCTGGATCCAGCCTCCATGGACCCGGCCCCCATGGATCCAGCCAGAATACTGGCCGTGGTCAGCAAGGCCGATCTGCCAAGGGCCGCTGTGGACCCGGCCCCGGCGATGGCCGCCATGGGGTTTCAGGTGGTGCGGGTCTCCGCCCGCACCGGGGAGGGGCTGGAGGACCTCTGCGCCATCCTGCGCGAGCGCATTCTCGGCGGCGCGGGGGGCGAAACCGGAACCCTCCCCGATGATACGCCAGTTCCCAATGCCCGCGAGTGCGGCCTGCTTTCCGCCGCTCAAGCGGAACTGGCCGCGCTCAACGACGATGTACAGGCCTCGGTGCCGCCGGATCTGCTGGGCGTGCGCCTGGAGAGCGCCTGCGCCCACTTGGCGGACATCACCGGGGAGATTACTCCCGATGCGGTCCTGACATCAATCTTTGAAAACTTTTGCATCGGGAAGTGATTTCCACTGTGTTTTCCAGTTCATTTTTAGCAGGGATGCGGTTATAAGCGTTTACGGGAGCGTCTGGCATGCAGCAGTTGGCAGCGAGCTACCTTGAACATTTCGAGATTGATTTTTCTCAGGGCGTTGACGTGCGTCTGGCCGAGGACGCACCAGAAGACCTTGTGGAAATCGTCTCGCAGATTTGCGACGTGTACGGGCCAAAGAGCACGGTCTGTGTGTATGAGGCTTTGAACGTCGCAGCTGATTCCGACCTGCCGCACATGGCCGAGGTGGACGAGAAGGTTTGTCCTCTCGAACTGTACCACATTCTTATGGACTATCTGAGCGCTCGCTGCTCATGATTTTACGGAGGCTTTCCATGCGTTTTTCCGGCAATATCACTGGCTGCGGGGGATGGCGTTTCTGCGGTCTGTGGCGCTCTGTTTTTGCGGCCCTTTTGGTTCTTATGGTCTGTGCGCCCCTGGCCCTGGCACAGGACGCCCCTGCGGAACAGGCACCGGCGGCCAGGAAGCGGGGCGCTCCGGCGGTAAAGCCCACGCCCAAACCAGGAGAGGTCGTTCCCATGGACGCGCCGGTTCGCCTTGAGCAGGCCTCCCCGGCACCTGCTGCCAAGGCTGCGGCGCGCAAGCATGGTGGCAAGGGCGTTGCGCCCATGGGGGCCCTGCGCACCCCGTCCAAAGGCGGCCCCATCACCATCGGCGCGCTACTGCCCTTGACCGGCTCCCTGGCCTCCCAGGGCCAAAGCTCCAAGGCCGCCCTGGAACTGGCCGTAACCGACATCAACGCCCTTTTGGCCGCAGACGGCTCCACCGATCGCATGAGTCTGGTGGTGGAAGATACCGGCTCCACCGGCCCCAAGGCTCTTGAAGCCGCGAAGACCCTGGCAGCCGCCGGAATCCGCCTCGTGGTCGGCCCGTATTCCGACAATGAAGTGGATGGCGTGCTCGATTTCGCCAATGCCAACGGCATGATGCTGCTCTCTCAGGGCAGCGCAGGCCCTTACCTGTCCAAGCCCGGCGACAACCTTTTCCGCTTCTCCCCCTCGGATGCCTATCAGGCCGAGGCCCTGGCCGTGCTGGCCAATCAGGAAGGCTGCTCCACGCTCATCACCATATGGGCGGGCGACATGTACGGTGACGAGCTGGTCACCCACATCAAGGGCCAGTTCGCCAATTTGGGCGGACAGGTTGTTCCCGGCACCCGCTTCCGCCCGGACGAGGCCAACCTCGGCAAGTATGTGGCTGATCTCAAGGCCCAGATCGACAAGCAGGTCAAAGACAAAAAGCAGCTGGGGATCGTCGTGGCCGCCCGTGGGGCGCAGACTGCGCAGATCCTCAAGGATGCCGCCAAGCTCGGCGGACTGGGCGACGTGAAATGGTACGGCTGCGACGACTCCGCCCTGCGCGGCAACATGATCCAAGATCCCGAAGTGGCCAAATTTGCCGCCCAGGTGCGCATCGCCTTTGCCCGCTTCGGCGAAACCGGCACGCTGCTCTACTCCAGCCTGGAGAAGCGCATCGAAGAAAAAATCAACGCCTTTGCCGACACCCAGAGCCTGGTTGCCTACGACATCGCCTGGCTGGCCACTTACGTGGCCCAGTTCGCCAGTGATGACGCCACCGTGCTCAGGAAAGCCATTCCCAACCTGGCCGAGCGCTTCTACGGCACCACCGGCTGGCTGGCCCTGAACGAAAATGGCGACCGCCGCGAAGGCTACAGCTTCGATTTCTGGACCATCAGCCATACGGAAGGCAAATACTACTGGGTGAAAACCGCCCGCTACCAGAACGACCCCGGCAGTATGAAACAGCTGATCCTGAACGGACCGGAAGGCAAGGAAGGAAAGTAAGCAGAAAGCGAAGCGAAAAGAAGACAAACAAGGCGCAGCAGTTCGTTGACTGCTGCGCCTTTTTACATCACGCGTCCATGTCCCTGCAAAACCGTATTGTCAGCCCGCAACTGCCCGGTCGCGCCCCCCTCTCTTGGCCTTGTACAGTGCTGTGTCCGCCGCTTCGATCAGAATGGCAGAGTCCATTCCGATCGTTGGGTGTGCCGTGGCTACGCCCAGGCTTACAGTCACGCAGTCGCGATTCTGAACAATTGAACACGCGTGGGGGATGGACAGGCGGGCGATGCTGGCGCGCATGTCTTCCGCCACGATGCGGGCGCCTTCCATCTCAGTATCCGGCAACATCACCACGAACTCTTCTCCGCCGTATCTGGCCAGGACATCGCCGGGGCGTTTGACGGCAGCAGCCAGGTTGCGGGCAATATCGCGCAGGCAGGAGTCGCCTTCAAGGTGGCCGTAATGGTCGTTGAAGGCCTTGAACCCGTCGACATCGATCATGAGCAGGGAAAGGGCGTGCTTGTCGCGGACGGCCCGGCGCCACTCCTGTTGCAGCATCTCGTCGAAATAGCGGCGGTTGGGCACGCCGGTCAGGCCATCGACATACGAGAGGTTCAGCAACCGGCGGTTGGCCTGCTCAAGTTCTTCTTTGACCAACTGCAACTCCGCTACTTTCTCAGCGAGAGCCTTCCTTTGACGGTGGACCTCCAGAAAGATGCCCACCTTGCTGAGAAGTATCTGCGGGTTCAGTGGCTTGAAAAGGTAATCCACCGCACCGGATTCATACCCTTTGAAGACGAGTTGCTCGTTATAGTCGGCAGCGGTCAGGAATATGATGGGCATATCCCGGTTTTCCGGTTGCGCTCGCAGAAGCCCGGCCAGCTCATAGCCGTCCATGCCGGGCATGCGGACGTCGATGACGGCCATAATGAAACAAGAGTGCAGCGCAGCCCGCAAAGCATCATTGCCGCTTAAAGCCTTGACGACAGTGACGCCGAGGGGCTTCAGCACGCTCTCTAAAGAAACAAGGTTCTCCTGCCGGTCGTCGACTATCAGAATGCTGTCACACATGTTCCGAAAACCTTGTCCCGAAGTGCGTCCATGGCCAAACCGGTGGTTGGGCCGCCTGTTGCGCAACAGGACGGTAACAGCCCGTTATAAAAGGTGATTCTTGCAGCCTGTTCAAAAGACGCGCTGGCAAGGCGCAAGGAAAAGTCAAGGCCGCAGCGTATTTGGCATACGCGAGGGATTGACTTTTTCGTAGCAACGCAGCCAGCGAAAACTTTTCATCACTGTTAACGCCGCCGCCGCTTGGGTTTGGCCACAGCGGAAGCGGGGTCGATGGATTGGTTGGACCCACCTCCAGCTCTGGAATCGTCCGCCACGGCAGCCTTTTTTACGGCTGAAGGCTTACGGAGTCTCACCGGGCGTTTGATCTTCGGCCGTACGGTGACCTCTTTCGCAACTGGGGCGGGCTCAGCCACCTGGGGAGGTGTGGTCTTTGCCGGGGCGCGTCTGGAATCTTCCGGCGCAGGCTGCTGCTTGATGCGTTCAGTAGCAGGCCGTTCACCGGAAGGGTTTTTGGTGCGGTTCGCCGCAGTCCGTTCACCGGAAGGTTTATTCCCCCTGGCGGACTCAGGCTTTCCATCGCCGGGGGAGCGTTTGACCGTGCCAGTTCCGGCCTGCTCATCCGCCTGGGCGACCTTTGCCTGGGGGCGTTTGGCCCGGGCGGGCTTGGGCTGGGCGTCAGCGGGAAGAGCGGCGGGGCGGTCCGTGACCGCACCAGTACCTGGGCCAGCGCCCGTATTCCTACCAGTGTCCGGGCTCTGCGCCTCGCGGGCCTTACCTCTGCCGCCGCGTTTGTCCGGGCTTGCGCCCGTGGTTTCGGGGGCTGCTCCGGCAGCGGCTGTACCCTTCCTGGGCGGGCGGGAGCGCTTTGGCGTCTCTTCAGCCCGCACGGCCACGGCTGGCGTGGCAACGGCCTCAGGAGCCGCGTCCCGGCCGGTTGTCTTGGGCGGACGTGTTCTTTTGCGGTCGGCATCAGCGCGGGTCGAATCGGCAGGCGCTTTACGGGGCTCAAGCACCGCGTCCTGGCGCTGCCCCTTGGGGGGACGGGAATTCTTCGACCCTGTGTCGGAGGGCATGGCTGCGGAGGCGGTCGCCAGCGCGGGTTCGGGCCGGGTTTCCCTGGGGCCGCGGTCCTTGCCGGAGCTTTGCCCCTGGCCTTTTCTGCCGCCCCGGTTGCGATCGCCTCTGTCGCGGTCGCGGCGTTTGCCCTTGGAGGCTCCGCCGCCGGGCATGGTGGCATCGTCCTCGCCCACCAGCCGGAGGTTGACTTCCAGGCGGCCGAGCTGCACGTCGGTAAGTTCCACGCTGACCTTCTGGCCCAGGCGGTAGATCTTGCCCGTGCGCTGGCCAAGGAGCATCTGGCGTTCCGGGAAGAAGGTGTAATAATCGTCTGTCAGGGTGGAGAGCCGCACCATGCCTTCGGCCATGACCTCGGCCAGTTCCACCCAGAAGCCGAAATCGGCCATGGAATTAATGATGCCGGTGAAGGTCTGGCCCACTTTGTCCTGGAGGAAGAGCACGGTGATGCGCTTAAGAATTTCGCGTTCGGCTTCCATGGCCGAGCGTTCCCGCAGGCTGATGCCGTCGCAGACGCCCTGCACCTTTTTCTCGGGCGCGGTGGGCTTGCCCGCCAGATGCGCCTTGAGGGCGCGGTGGACCATGAGGTCGGCATAGCGCCGGATGGGCGAGGTGAAGTGGGTGTAACACTCCGAGGCCAGGCCGTAGTGGCCCTGGTTCACGGTGTTGTAGCGGGCCTGCATCATGGAGCGCAGGGTCAGCCTGCTCACCAGGAACTCCTGGGGCGTGCCCTCGGCCTTGGCCAGGATGAGCCGTAGGCTCTTGGCAGTGGGGGCGGTGGGCATGTTCTGGGCGAAATCGCTGATCGAGAGCATTTTGAAGAGGTTGGTCAGCTTGTCCGGGTCCGGCTCGGGGTGGACGCGGTAGGGTATGGCCACCTGCTTTTCGGTAAGGAAGCGGGCCACGGCTTCGTTGGCCGCGATCATGAATTCCTCGATGAGCTGATGGCCGAAATGACGCACTCTGGGGCGGATGTTTTCGGTTTCGCCCTCGATGTTGAAGAGGATTTCCGGTTCCGGCAGATCGAAGTTCAGGCTGCCGCGTTCGCCGCGTCGGGCCTTGAGCTGGCGGGCCAGGGTTTCGGCTGTCTCCAGCATGGGCATTACGTGAATGATGGCCTCGCGTTCGGCCTCATCGCCCAGCAGCAGGGCGCGGTTCACCTGGGAGTAAGTCAACCGGGCCTTGCTGAAGATCACGGCCGGGTAGAAGCGGCTCTTGCCGGGCAGGCCGTCGGCGGAAAAATCGGTCTGGGCCACCATGGCCAGCCGGGGCACCTGGGGATTCAGGCTGCACAGCCCATTGGACAGGGCCTCCGGGAACATGGGCTCCACGGACTGGGGAAAATAGAAGGAGTTGCCCCGTTCCATGGCTTCCAGGTCAAGCGGCGAGCCTTCGGGCACGTAGTGGGCCACGTCGGCGATGGCCACCCAGAGGGTGTAGCCGGAGGCGGTGCGCTCCACATACACGGCGTCGTCGAAATCCCGCGCCTTGACGCCGTCGATGGTCACGAAATCGAGGTGGCGCAGGTCCTGGCGGCCCTGGAAATCGTCCTCGCCCGGAACCTTGGGCAGGGTTTCAGCCTGCGAAAGCGCTGCTGCCGGGAAATCCGAAGGCACGTTGTGGTTGAGCTTCACCAGCGTTTCCTGCACGGCCACGTCGTTTTCAGGCCCGAGAGCCTCAAGGATGTCGCCGGAGTAGAGCTGGAAATCCATGCGCTCGCCAATGGTCACGGTGAGCACGTCTCCCACCTGGGGCTCGGGCCTTCCAGCCGGGCTTTCCACCAGAAAGGCGTGGGTATGGCGCGGGTCCGAGGGGTGGCACAGCAGCAACCCCTGGCGGATGCGGCGCTCCACGCGGCAGGGCTGCACGGTGATCGAGCGCTCCAGCACCCGCACCACCCGGCCTTCGGGACTTTTGCCGGTCTGCTTGGTGAGGGCCACCACCACCTGGTCGCCGTGCCAGGCCTCGTTGAAATCGCGGGGATTGATGAAGATATCTTTGCGGCGCTTGTCTTCACAGAGCACGTAGCCTACGCCCGAGCGTTGCACTTCGATCTTGCCTGTCACCAGATGCATGCTTTCGGCCAGGCCCCAGGCCTCTTGTATCTGGATGATTCTGCCGGTTTCCACCAGCACATCCAGGATGTCCAGAAGCTTGCCCCGGTCGGCCTTGTAGGCTCCCAGCCCGGCCAGCAGTTCCCTGAAGCCCAAAGGCTTGGCGCGTTCTTTAAAAATGCGCATCACGGAGGCTTGATCGACAATGCCTGTGCCGCGTTCCTGAGACTCTTTCTTTCGACGTTGGTGATTTGCCACCGGATTAAACTCCAAACTTTTCAGCTGATTATAAAGGTCTTGTACAGGGCCTTGAACGTTGGTTCAGGCGCCGTATCCATACATCATTATTCGCCCTGGCACATGCCGGGGGTGCTGTCCCCGCCGGGAACCACTCCTGAGTGCGGGGATGCTGTGAACCTGATGACAGGCTGGGCAGGGTTTTGTAGGATTGCGCTGGCGTCACGGTGTGCCGGGAAGGCGTCAGGCGTGCACTGGGCGGCCTCCGCCGGCACCGGTGAGACCAGCATTCAACTATACTTATTGTGAGCGCATTTACGAAGCAGGTCAACAGGAACATTTCACTGCGTAACAGGAATATGTCCCCCTAATCGTAAGAACGGCGTCGCAACCGCCGGACATGGATGCCGATCAGGCTCAATCGCAGTTCCTCAACCGTCAAGGAGGACCATATGCAGTTGGAAGGCTGTGAACTCTACGCCGAGATCCGTTACGGGGAAGAATTGTCGTTCGAGGAAGTGGGCCATGTGGAAGCCCTGCTGCGCGAGGAGTTGGCCGGGGTTCTGGTCGCGCTGGCCCCTTCGTACCTGGATGTCCGGCTCAAGGGGGATGAGCTGGCTTTTCTCACCTCCCTGCCGCCCTGCCACACGGATGATCTGCGTGAGGTGTGCCGTCAGTTGGGGGAAATGATGGGCCAGGGCTCCCAGGGCAGGCTAGTGGTGGCGGGCCACGGATTCGGGCCTGTGCTGGTGTGGAGATTCACCTCCCTGGGGCTGGAGGAAAACACGGTCGAGCCCGGCGGCCAGGAGGGGAACTATGAGCGATAAACTTCCCGCTGGCCAAGGCGGCGCTCCAAGCGCGCCAGGACAGCCGTCCCTTCCGTCCGTGTGCGATAAGTTGCGCGTTGCCGCTGCGCCGCAAACGGATGTCCGTCAGCCATTTCGGCGCATCCTTCAGGAGCGCGGGGAATTGGCCTTGATAGAGGATGGACCGGAGTTCAACCACCTGGTCTGTTTCAGCTTGCAGCCGGGGCCGGGGTTTTTCCGGGGCGGGCATGTTCACCGCAACAAGGTGGAGCATTTCTACATTTTTTCCGGAGCAGGACTTTTGCGATGGGTAGATATGGAAACAGGGGCCAAGGGCGTCGTCCGCCTGGTTGCCGGAGACAAAGTGACTGTGCTGCCGGGCCTGGCACACCGTTTCGAGGCCCAGGAACCGCTGATGGTGGTGGAGTATTTTCAGGGCTTGCACGATCCAGAAGACGATATTCCCTTTAGTGGGTGGCCGGAATCCTGAGGTTTTCTCCCCGGCCACGCTGCATTTCCTCTTGACCATGTGAGGGCTTGGGGGCAATCGATTGCCGGTAACGTCGGTATCAGAGGATTTCCATGACCCATTCCCGCCTGTTTCGTTTACTCCTTTTGGTGCTGGCCCTTGTGGCCGGTGCGTGCCAGTCCACTGTCCACCAAAGCACCTTCGACCCCAAAGTTCCCTCCTGGGCTACGAAAAAACCTCTGGACGACCTGAAGGACATGCCTCAGGACGCCAAGGCGTATGTGGACAAAGAGAAGGCCACAGCCCCGCTGATGTCCAATGAAGCGGCCAAGATGCGTCTGGAAATCTATCTGGAGCGGCTGTTCGCGCCCTGGCGGGGCAGCAACCCTGCCTATGCGGTCAAAAGCGCCCAGCGGGCTTTGACCGCCTACGCTAAACGCCCTGGGTATGACGGGTACGGACAGATGCGGTCCATGTCCTGGGCGAACAGTTTGGCCTGGAACGCCAATCTGCGCCGTTTGCTGGTCAATACCCGTCGTCCTGCAATTGCCGTGGCCAACAGCAGCCTGCGGGCCATGCCCACCATGGAATCGCGCTTCGGCGCGCCCGGAACGCCTGGGCAGGGCTATCCCTTCGATATTTTACAGATTTCAGCTATCTGGGCCGGCATGCCGTTGTTTGTGGAGCACGTGAGCCGCGACGGAGCCTGGGCGCTGGTGGAAACAGCCATCGCGCCGGGCTGGGTGCGCACGGCGGACCTGGCCTATGTGGATGAGACATTCATGGCCCAGTACAATAAAGGGTCCTTTGCTGGCGTCATTGCCGACCATGTGCGCCTGGATACCGGAGGCGGCAGGACTCTGGAAGTCGGGGTGGGAGCGGTGTTTCCTGTCGCCGAGGCTGACAGCGCCGGGGTAACCCTGCTGGTGCCTGTTGCCGCAGGAGCCCGGGCGGAAACCGTCCGGGTGCGGGTTCCCCGCGAGCAGGCCGCGTTGATGCCGTATGCGGCCACACCCGCCAACATTGCGGCCATGGCCAACCAGATGATGGGCCAGACCTACGGTTGGGGAGGCCTGGACGGCAAGCGGGACTGTTCCGCCGCCACCAAGGACGTGCTTGCGCCTTTCGGCCTGTGGCTGCCGCGCAATTCCTCGGCCCAGGCCAAGTCTGGCATGTTCATTTCCCTGGCGGGCATGACCCCTGACGAAAAGGAGCGGGTCATTCTGCAACAGGGCGTCCCCTTTGGCACCCTCATCTGGATGCCGGGGCATATTCTGCTGTATGTGGGGCAGTTCCAGGGACACCCGGCGGTCTTCCACGACGTCTGGGGCCTGCGCACCATCGATGCCAACGGTCGTGAAGGCCGTAAGGTGATCGGCAAGGCCGTGGTCACCACTTTGCGCCTGGGAGAGATCTATCCCGACGTGGGGCCGGAGCGCATGCTCCTCAACCGGGTGCAGGGATTGACCATTCTTACCGCCACGCCGTCCAGGCCAGCCACCGAATACGACCCCGAAGGCGGTCAGGTGGAGGAGTCGGGGCAGTAGGGAGGGGGATGCATTGACTGAAAACCAGCCTCACTGTCTCGGGGTTGACTGTAGTGATCTTGGAAACCATGTGGACAGGTATAGCTCATGAGAGAAGCATGTCCGCAATGCGGCTTTAGCGGATGTTTAACTTCGTCCGGACATTGCTTGGTACCGCGATATTTTGAATAATCGCATACCTTTTCTTTTCTACGATTCTTCCAAGCCCATCCAGAATCAAAGATAGCAGCACAATGCAAAGTGATGAACCGAGGGCATTAGGTACATCGTAAAGCGAACTGGCGCGAAGAATGCGGTGGCCTAAACCTGCGTTTGAAGCGATAAATTCGCCAATAAAAGCACCCAACAATGCAAGCCCAACATTTACTCGCATTGAATTGAACACCCACTCTAATGAACCTGGTACAATGACTTTGGTGAATAACTGTCTGCGACTCGCCCGCATGCCTTGTAAGAAATCTAAATATTGCGAATTTACTAAGTGTGCTCCCCGGAAGGCTTGTGTAAAGGCTAGAAAGTAAGTGGAAAAAATAGCCAAGGCTATCTTCATGCCAATGCCGATGCCAAACCAGAGAATCATAAGAGGAGCCAAGGCGAGCACTGGGAAGGCTCCAATGGCAATTATCAAGGGAGTGGCAACCCGCCCGACAAAGGGTGAATACCATAATAGTAAGCCCGAGGCCGCGCCGAGACTGGTGCCCGCTAGCAGTCCGGCGAGAGCCTCGCCGCCAGTGACCAGTGTGTCCAGGTAGAGATCGGCGGTCATACACATGTGCGCTAGAGCGTTAAACACGAGTCGGGGCGAAGCGATGAAGAACTGCCAATCAGGGTTGGCAATCGCCGCCAGTTCCCATAGCCCCAGCAGGATGCCAATTATAGCGATCTGCCCCGCTGCAAGGTGGAGCCTGTCAGAGCGCATTCCTCAGCGCCTCCCAAATATCGCGGAAAAGTTTTGTATATCCGGATGCTTCACGGCATTGAATAGGGTCATGGGCATACTTGCCCAGCTGCACCGAAAATTCAGCAGTGATACGCGCTGGGTGCGTGCTGAGTACCACGACTCTATCTCCTAAGAATATCGCCTCGTCGATGTTGTGGGTGACATGGATTACAGATATTTTTTCGTTGGTGCATTGGTGTTTAAAGGTGTCAAGAAGTTGTAGTCTGCTTACTAAATCAATGGAGCTGAATGGTTCGTCGCAGAAAAGTAGGGCTGGGTTTGCAGATAATGCGCTTACGATTGCAGCCTTCTGTTGCATGCCACCTGAAAGATGTAATGGTAACGTATTTTCAAATCCATTTAGTCCGAATCGTTGCAGTTTGCTCTCCACTGCGTCAATTGTTGGCTGATGGAGGTTTTTCTGTATCTCGAGCCCAATTGTGGCATTCTGCAATACCGTGCGCCAAGGTAACAAATGCGGTGATTGAAGAACGTAGGAAAAGCCACGTTCAGTAATAATAGGAGAAAGATTGACTTTTCCATGAAATTCAGTATCGACTCCAGCGAGGATGCGCAAGAGTGTGCTTTTTCCACACCCGCTTGCCCCGACGATGCATACAGTTTCACCAGAATTAAGGGAGAGATCGATGCCTCCAAGTACTTCAAGTGTGCTTCCATCAGTCTTAGTGAAGTTTTTCAATATTCCAGTTGCTTGAAGTAGCGGTGTGGTTTGATGCGTCATTTTTCACCTGGCGACAGGAGCAGTAGTGGAAACAACGCGAACATTACTGTGAAGGCTATTCCTTTGACAGCTTCAGCACTTATCGACATCGTTGCTGTAATTGCTACAATGTATATCAGTC
The DNA here is from genome assembly GCA_038248065.1 of Desulfovibrionales bacterium. Classification (GTDB taxonomy): domain Bacteria; phylum Desulfobacterota; class Desulfovibrionia; order Desulfovibrionales; family Desulfovibrionaceae; genus Fundidesulfovibrio. The sequence goes on from JBBRUD010000032.1 coordinate 40,899, forward strand.
CCATAATAATGCTGAGTTTGTAAAGGTGTTTGTTCTTTCTGTGTGTAAAGAAATATATGATTGCACCGGAGAGTAGGACAAAATTTCCGTATTGGAAGTATGAAATGTATTTTTCTTCAAGCATGTCGGCGTAGAATAAGGCTCTGTTCGCGTTGAGTGTTGAAGCTACCCAAGGGACATGATTAGTGCCCGTTTCGGGGTCAGGCTTTCGCCTAAACGCTCGAACAATCTCCGCCAACCAAGGTAGTTGGCCAGATACTTCGTCGCCACACCCC
>JBBRUD010000033.1:0-40574 GCA_038248065.1 Desulfovibrionales bacterium
CTCTCCCCGCGCGAGGGCGCCCCGGTTCCGCGTACGCCCTGGGTGAACCAGCCGGATTGCCTGGCCTGCCATTCCAATTTCGGCCCGCCGGAGTCCATGCAGGCCTATGGCCACTGGAACGCCGATGCCGCGTCACTCTATCGCGCCAAGACCGACGACATGGACGCAGTGGCCTGTGCGTCCTGCCACGGCGCATCCCACGCCGTTTATAAAGCCAATAACCCGTACGGGGCCAATCGCGACAACCTGCAACCTCTGCAATACCAGGGCAGCTCCAAGCCGCTCGGTGCATCGGGAGGCTGCAAGGCCTGCCACACCATGGACATGGATATGGCGGCGCATCATCCTGGCATGGGACTCAAATAGACTGCGAGAAGAAGCTTTTGGCGACCGGGTTTTTTGGGCTATAACAGATCATCTGCCCCCCTGCCTCACCATTGAGCCAAATGCGACATCGATAAACACTGTTTTTTGGACAAAAAAAAGGGAGCCGTGAGGCTCCCCTTTTGTGGATGTCAGTCTACCGCAAGAGACTAGCGGGAACCCGCGACGTTCTTGCAACTCATGCGAGCCATGGCCCGTTGCAGAGCAGCTGTTGCCCTGGCGTTGTCGATGGCTTCTTGTTGGCGGGTCATACGCTGGCGCGCGCGCTCTTCAGCGCGGCGGGCGCGTTCCACATCAATCTCCTCGGCCCGTTCGGCCACTTCGGCCAACACGGTCACTTTGTCTCCATTGACTTCGGCGAACCCTCCGGCAACGAAGACGTAGAACGTCTTGCCGCCGGTCTTGTAATACAGGTTACCGATACCCAGGGCGGAGAGAAAGGACACGTGGCCAGGCAGTACGCCGAACTCGCCGAGAATGCCCGGGGCGCCGACGTACTCGACGTCAGAAGAGAACACCAAGCGGTCCGGGGTAACAATATCAAGGCGTAGTTCTTTGGCCATGGCCTTTTAGATCTCCTTGGCTTTCTCGACGGCTTCCTCAATGGTGCCGACCATGTAGAAGGCACCTTCGGGCATGTCGTCGTGCTTGCCCTCGATGATTGCCTGGAAACCACGAATGGTGTCCTCAAGCTTCACGTAGCGTCCTTCCTTGCCGGTGAACTGCGCGGCAACGGAGAAGGGCTGCGACAGGAAGCGCTGGATCTTACGGGCGCGAGCCACGACGAGTTTGTCTTCGTCGGAGAGCTCGTCCATGCCCAGAATGGCGATGATGTCCTGCAGATCCTTGTACTTCTGGAGAATCTGCTGCACCGCGCGGGCTGCGGCATAGTGGTTGTTGCCCAGAACCAGGGGGTCCAGGATGCGGGAGGTGGAGTCAAGAGGATCCACCGCAGGGTAGATGCCCAGTTCCGCGATCTGGCGGGAAAGCACCAGGGTGCCGTCCAAGTGCGAGAACGTGGTGGCCGGGGCGGGGTCGGTCAAGTCGTCGGCGGGCACGTAAACGGCCTGCACGGACGTGATGGAGCCCTTGTTGGTGGAGGTGATGCGCTCCTGCAGAGAGCCCAAGTCGGTGCCCAGCGTCGGCTGGTAACCCACCGCGGAGGGCATGCGGCCGAGCAGCGCCGACACTTCGGAGTTGGCCTGGGTGAACCGGAAGATGTTGTCGATGAAGAGCAACACGTCCTGACCCTGGACATCACGGAAGTACTCACACACGGTAAGGGCGGTGAGGGCCACGCGGGCGCGGGCTCCCGGAGGCTCGTTCATCTGGCCGTACACCAAGGCGGCTTTGTCCAGAATGCCTGCTTCCTTGAACTCGTAGTAGAGGTCGTTGCCCTCGCGGGTACGCTCTCCGACGCCTGCGAACACGGACAAGCCGCCGCTCTGCTTGGCGATGTTGTTGATCATCTCCATCAGAATAACCGTCTTGCCCACGCCGGCGCCGCCGAACAGGCCCATCTTTCCGCCCTTGGGGAAGGGGATGAGCAGGTCCACGACCTTGATGCCGGTTTCGAGCACTTCAACCTTGGTGGAAAGTTCCACGAAGGCAGGAGCGGGACGGTGGATGGGCATGAACTCCGTGGCGCCCACGGGTCCTTTTTCGTCGACGGGCAGGCCCACGACGTTGATGATGCGGCCAAGGACACTCATGCCCACAGGAGCCTGAATGGGCTTGCCGGTGTCTTCGCCTTCCATGCCGCGGACCAAGCCGTCGGTGGAATCCATGGCGATGGTGCGCACCACGTTGTTACCCAGGTGCTGAGCGACTTCGAGAACGAGGTCGGTAGCAGTGGGGTTGTTGGCGTTCTTGAGAAAAACCGCGTTCATGATGGCGGGGAGCTGACCCTCGGGAAATTCGAGGTCAACCACCGCGCCGATAACTTGTACAATCTTGCCTTTGACACCGCTCATGTCTTTTCGCCCCCCTTTATCCTTTGAGCGCTTCGGTTCCGCCGACGATGTCCATCAACTCTCTGGTGATGGTCGCCTGACGGGCCTTGTTGTAGACCAACGTCAGGGTCCCTACCATGTCGTCGCAGTTCCTCGTGGCGTTATCCATGGACCGCATACGAGCGGCGTGCTCGGAAGCGGAGGTATCCAGCAACCCACGATAGAGCTGTACGTTAACGAACCGCGGCAGCAACTGGGCCAACAGGCCTTCCACTGACGGTTCGTAGAGGTACTCTTGCTTGGTTGTTTCCGCCTTGGCTACTTTGGATTCGGCAGTGGACATAGGCAGCAGAGTGAGTGTGGTCGTCTCCTGCCTGGGTACGCTGACAAACTTGCCAAAGATCTGGATGACTTCATCGAAGTCGGCCTGAATGTAGCCATTGATGACTTCCATGCCCAGCTTGGCAGCCAGGGTGTAGTCAAACGAGCCCATCACATCCGGGTAGGCGGTGACCAGTTCGAAACCGCTCTTGCGAACGGAGTCGCGGCCTTTTTTGCCCACGCAGATGAACTTGACGGTCTTGCCTTCGGCGGTCTTGGCTTTGGCCAGTTTCAACGCCGCACTGACGAGCGAGGTGTTGAAGGCGCCGCACAGTCCGCGGTCGGAAGTGACCAGCACGATAAGGCTGGTCTTGATCACCGCGCGGCTTTCCAGCAACGGGTGGATGCTGGAATCCGCGCCCTGAGCCAGGTCGCCCAGCATGTCATAGAACTTGTCCGCGTAGGGGCGGAACCGTTCTATGCGCTGCTGAGCCGACCGCAGTTTGGCCGAGGCCACCATGTTCATGGCCTTGGTGATCTGCTTGGTCTTTTTGACCGCGGCGATCTTTACTTGAACGTCTTTAAGGGATGGCATGTGTCCGCTCCCCTAATTAACCTTCGGCCCGGAAGCCCTTCTTGAATTCCTCAATGGAGGCCGCCAACTTGCCGGTCAGGTCGTCGTCCAAGGCTTTCTTTTCGCGGATGGTCTTGAGCACGTCGCCTTTCGAGCGCATGAATTCGAGGAATTCCTGCTCGAACTTGCGAACTGCTTCAACCGGAACCTCGTCCATAAAGCCGCGGCCGGCCGCGAAGATCACCGCAACCTGCTCTTCAACGGGCATGGGCTGGTACTGGGGCTGCTTGAGCAGTTCCACCATGCGCATACCGCGGTTGAGCTTCTGCTGGGTGGCCTTGTCCAGGTCGGAGCCGAACTGGGCGAAGGCGGCCAGTTCGCGATACTGGGCGAGGTCAAGGCGCAGGGTGCCTGCAACCTGCTTCATGGCCTTGATCTGCGCAGCGCCGCCGACGCGGGAAACCGAGAGGCCCACGTTGATGGCCGGGCGGATGCCGGCGTTGAAGAGGTTGGGCTCCAGGTACACCTGGCCGTCCGTGATGGAGATCACGTTCGTGGGAATGTAGGCAGACACGTCGCCAGCCTGGGTCTCGATGATGGGCAGCGCGGTCAGGGAACCGGCGCCTTCCTTGTCGGACAGCTTGGCCGAGCGCTCCAGAAGACGCGAGTGCAAGTAGAAGACGTCGCCGGGGAAGGCTTCACGGCCCGGGGGACGGCGAAGCAGCAGGGACATCTGGCGGTAGGCCACGGCCTGCTTGGACAAGTCATCATAGATGATCAGGGCGTGACGACCGGAGTCGCGGTAGTATTCCGCCATGGTGCAGCCGGCGTAGGGAGCGATGTACTGCAGCGGCGCAGGCTCGGAAGCCGTGGAGGAGATAACCGTGGTGTATTCCAGAGCGCCGTACTTGCGCAGGGTGTCAACCACCAGGGCCACCGTGGACTTCTTCTGGCCGATGGCCACGTAGAAGCACTTCACGTCGCCACCCTTCTGGGCCAGGATGGCGTCAAGGCAGACGGCGGTCTTGCCGACCTGACGGTCGCCGATGATCAGTTCGCGCTGTCCGCGGCCGATGGGCGTCATGGCGTCGACGGCCTTGAGGCCGGTAGCCATGGGCTCATGCACGCTCTTACGGGCGATGATGCCGGGGGCCTTGATTTCGACTTCGCGGAATTCGCTGGTCTGGATGGGTCCCAGGCCGTCGATGGGGTTACCCAGCGGGTCGATGACGCGACCGGCAACGGCTTCGCCAACGGGCACCGAGAAGATCTTGCCGGTACGCTTGACCGGGTCGCCTTCCTTGATGTGCGTGTCGTCGCCCATGAGGGCCACACCGACGTTGTCCTCTTCCAAGTTCAGCACCAGACCCATGATGCCATGGGGAAACTCCAGGAGTTCCATTGCCATGGCGTTCTGGCAACCGTAGACGCGGGCGATACCATCGCCGACGGAGAGCACGGTGCCCGTCTCGCTCATCTCGACGCGAGACTCGTAGTTTTGGATCTGTTGCTCGATGATCTTGCTGATCTCTTCGGCTTTGATCTGCATGGCCCTACTCACCCCTCTTGATTTGTTCTTTCAACACGTGCAGCTGGGCCCGAAGGCTCGCGTCGAGAACCTTGTCACCCACCTTCAAGACAACTCCGCCCAAAATTGCCGGGTCCACTTCGTAGGAAAGCACCAGCTTCTTGCCGGATTTCTTCTCCAAGGTGGACGTAATATCTTTCTGCCGCTTGTCCGCCAGCTTGATGGCCGTAGTCATCTTGCCGCGCACAACGCCCAAGGCCTCGTCAAGGAAACCGGCGTAGGTGGTCTGGATGCCGGGCAGTTCGCCCAGACGGTCCTTCTCGGCCAGCAGGTAAAGGAAATTCGCGGTGAGCGGTGCCATTTTCAGCTTGGCCACCACGTCTTTCAAAACGGCTTTCTTCTCCTGGACGTTGAAACAGGGGCTGCTAAAGAGTTTGAGGAGCTCGGGGGACTCTTTGAAAACGTTCTGAAGTCCGGCCAAGTCCTTGCCGAAGGTATCGGCAGCCTTTTCCTTTTCACCCAAGGCGAACAACGCCTTGGCGTAGCGGCGAGCTACGATGTTGTTCCCGGTCAATTGAGCACCACCTTGCCTAAAGCGTCCTCAACCAGCTTGTCCTGAGCCTCGGCCGTGAGCTTCTCCACCAGGAGAGCCTGAGCGGCTTCAATGACCTTGTCGGCCATGGCGGACCGCAGAGCGTCGATTGCCATCTTGGCTTCCTGACCGGCGCTGACCAGGGCCTGAGCCTTGATCTTCTCGGCCTGCTCTTCGGCGGCGGCCAGAATGGCCGCTTTCAGGGCCTGGCCCTGCGAAGTGTATTCCGCCAGAATCTGGGCTTTTTCCTGCTCCAGATTGGCGATGGAGCGCTCCACTTCCGCCAGCTTGGCAGAGGTGGAAGCCTTGCGGTCTTCCAGGTCAGCCAGTTGGTTTTCAATGGAAAGCTTACGACCGGTGAACGTGCTGGCGATTTTCTTGCCGGCCAGATAATAGACAACGCCCACCACGGCCACGAAGTTGATGCAGCGCCAGACGAAATTCATCCAGTTGGGAGCTTCGTGGGCATCGCTGGAAGCCCAGGCGGCAACCGCACCCATCAGAAGAGCGGCCACGCAAAAAAGGATCATACGTAGCTGTTTCAAAGCCAACCTCCTTAACGCTTGGGGCTTCCGGTTACAGGGCCTGGCCCAGAATTTTTCCCGCCGCCTTGGTGGCCATGCCGGACACCCCTGCCAGCATGGTCGTCAGCGCGGTTTGAGACTCGGCGGCGATCTGGCCACGAGCCGCCTTCAGGTTTTCCGCAGCGACTTGGCCAGCTGCTTCCAACTGGGTCTTCTCCAAGGCCAGACCTTCCTCGCGCAGGGCCATTCTGGCCTGAGCGGCCGTCTGACGGGCTTTGTCAAGGGAGGACTGGTAGTCCTTGATCTTGGCATCGGCGGAGACGGTGAAGGTGTCGATTTCCGCGGACTTGGCGGCCATCGCCTCTGCCCGGGTGCGCAGGATGCGCCTGATTGGCGCAATAAGCACCGTGTTCAGAACCACCAGCATGACGATGAAGTTTGCGAGCTGAACAAAAAACCACTTGTCCAAAACAAGTATATTCATTAAGCGCCCCCCCCCATTGTGAATTTTGGTTCAAGCCCAGCCGCGCGTCTACCCGAATTCACCCCCGGTGTCTAGCACCTTTTCGGAAAACCCTTAGGAAACGCTCAGAAATTGAGGACTTTGGATCAACTTGTGCCTGATTTCACGAGACTTTCAACCCGTTTGTCCAGACTCCGAATTTTCACAGCACATGCTCACTTTACCTTCCATCACTGCCCCTTCCTCGACGGAAAGGGCCGGGGCAACCAGATTCCCTGTGAAGCGCGCTGTCTTGTGCATGGTAACCCGTTGCGATGCGGTGACGTCGCCGGTAAGGGTTCCGCCGAGCACCAGGGTGCCCACGCGAACCACTCCGGTCACCTGGGCCTCGCGCCCGATAACCAGGGTTCCTTCAGACTCCACCTCGCCTTCGAATACACCGTCGATTCGCACCGTGCCGGAGAAATCCAGCCGCCCGCGATAGGTGGTTCCCACACCAAGAAACGCGTTGATCTCATCCTTAGCCACCTTGAACCTCCCAGCAAACAGCGGCATGCGCCGTCAGGTCTTCTTGAAGACGAAACGGCGCATGGAAACGTTGAGCACAATGCCCAAAAGGCAGAAATTCACGATTGTTGCGCTGCCACCGTAACTAATGAACGGCAGGGGAATACCCACCACGGGCATGATTCCCAAAACCATACCCATGTTGATGAGGATTTGCCAGAAAAAATAGAAAAACACCCCGGCTGCAAGGAAGGAACCGAAGCGGTCCTTGGCGTCCCGGGCGGTTGTGAAAAGAATATACAAGAAGATACAGAAGAGGGTCACCAGCAGCATGGTGCCCACGAAGCCCCACTCTTCGGCAAAAACCGCAAAGGCGAAGTCGGTATGTTTTTCCGGCAGGAAGCGCAGCTGGCTCTGAGTGCCCTCAAGAAAGCCCTTGCCCCACATCTGCCCAGAACCAATGGCAATTTGCGACTGGATGATATGATAACCCGAACCCAAGGGGTCACGTTCGGGATTGAACAAGGTCAATATGCGCAGCTTCTGGTAGGGTTTGAGAAAGAACCAGCCGCAGGGGATCAGGACAGGCACCACCACAAGCAGGGTTTTGAACACTCCGCCGGTGAGCCCCCGGTAGAGAATCATGCCGCAGAGCAGCAGCAGAATATTCAGCCCGGAGCCAAGGTCCGGCTGGACGATGACCATGGCGGCCGGAGGCATGGCCACGGCCAGCACGCCGGCCAACTGCAGCCAGCCCAGCTTGCCGCTGTCCTTGGAAAGCATCACCGCCCCAACCAGCAGGGTGGTGAACTTGGCCATTTCGCTGGGCTGAAAGGCGAACACCCCGAAATCGAGCCAACGCTTGGCTCCGTAGACGGTCTTGCCCATCACCGGCACCAGCAACAGGCAGACCATGGTCAGCACGGCCAGGGGCCAGGCCACGTGTTTGAGGTAGCGGTAATCGAAAAAGGTCAGGGCCATCATGCAGAACAGGCCGGCTGCGCCCCAGATGCACTGTTTCTGGTAGTAGGTGTTCAGCGAGACGCCATCGCCCATGCGGAATCCGCTGGCGGAATAGAGATTGAGCACCCCGATGCCGAACAACGCTGAAACCACGGCCAGCAGCGGCCAGTTGATGTGGGTGAAAAGCCTGCGGTCGATGGGAGACATGCAGGCCTAATCCCCCTGCTCCTGCGGAGCCGGAGCCGCCGCTTCCGTCCTGGCGGCGGCGCGCGGTCCACCGGGAACCGCGCCGAAGAGGTAGTCGTAAACGGACTTGACCAGAGGGCCGGCATCCGCGCCACCGTGACCGCCGTGCTCGAGCATGCAGACCACCACGTAGCTTTTGCCGTCCTTTTGCCCGTAAGTGACTATCCAGGCGTGGTCGCGGTACTTGTAGGGCATATCCTGGGTTTTCTGGCGTATGTCGGCATTGATGAGCTTGACCACCTGGGCCGTGCCGGTCTTGCCGCCCATACGGGCGTCGGGGCGCTTGATGGCCGAAGCCGTGCCCCCGGTGACCGTGTCGGCCATGGCCTGGACGATGAACTCCCGATCCTTGTCCGCCAGGGGCAGGCGCGATTGCACTTCAGGGGGGTCGGTCAGCACCAGGCTTGGGGTGATGAGCTTGCCGCCGTTAACCAATGCGCTGACGAACTTAGCCAGCTGCAAGGGCGAAACCTGCACATAGCCCTGACCGATGGAGCAGTTGAGCGTTTCGCCGCGCGTCCAGTTTTCGCCGTAGCGGCGTTTCTTCCAGGCCGTGGAGGGAATCAGGCCCGAGCGTTCGTGGGGCAGGTCGATGCCGGTCGGGGTGCCGAACCCTGCTTGCAGGGCGTAGCGGTTGATACGGTCGATGCCCAGCTTTTCCCCAAGCTGGTAGAAATAGACGTCGCAGGAATGCACCAATGCCGCGCGCAGATCCACAGTGCCGTGGCCGCCCTTTTTCCAGCAGTGGAATTCATGGTCGCCCACACGATAGGACCCGGTACATGTCACGGTGTCCGACGGCTTGAGCATGCCCTCGGACATCCCACAGGCCGCCATAAGCAGCTTGAAGGTGGAGCCCGGCGGATACACCGACTGGGACACCCGGTTCTGGATAGGATGCATGGGGTCGTCGCGCAGGTCCTTCCACTTCTTGGATGGAATGCCCATGACGAAAAGGTTGTTGTCGAAGGTGGGCTGGGAGACCAACGCGAGAACCTTGCCGTTATCGGGCTCCATGACCACGATGGACCCGGCCTTGCCTTCCAGTTGTTTCGAGGCCCAGGCCTGGAGATCGCTGTCGATGGAAAGGGTCAGGTTGCCACCGGCGCGGGGCTCCAGCAGGGTCTGCTGGTTATGTTCGCGGCCATAGGCGTCCACTTCGATCTGCTTCAGGCCCTTTTCGCCGCGCAGGCGCTGTTCCAGGGTCAGTTCCAGGCCCTGCTTGCCCACATGGTCGCCCAGAGCCAGGCGGGGGTCTTTTTCCAACTCGTCCTCGTTGGCCTCGGATACATAGCCCATCACGTGGGCCAGCAGCTCACCGTTGGGATAATACCGCTTGTGGCGGATCATGATCTCCAGGCCGGGGTAAGAGACGGCGTTGGCCTCGACAGTGGCCAGCAGCTCGTAGGACAGGTTGGAAATGAGCACCAGTGGTTCGAAGGGTTTGGCCCTTTTCTTGCCCCGGAGATAGGTGTCGAGCAGGGTCTGATATTCGAGTCCGGTCCACTCGGACACCATTCGCAGGGTGCCTGGGATGTCTTCGCAGTCTTCCCGAATGAGGCCCAGAGCGAAGGAGGGTTCGTTCAGCGCCAGAGGCTTGCCGTTGCGGTCCAGGATCATGCCGCGCGCGGCGTGGATGGAAGCCTGGCGCATCTGGTTGTCCCGGGCCATGTCGGAGAAGTGCTCGCCCTTGTGAATCTGGAGATACCACAGGCGCAGGGTGAACAGGCAGAACACGCCCAGTATGAGCAGTTGCAGGAGGATCAGGCCTGGGCGGGAGGCCTGTTGGCCGTCGGATTCAAACGTCTTGGGCATTTTGGGGCAGTGTGTTGTGTATGATGTAAACTAATCCCCATTGTACGGGGAAGATAACGGCCTGGAGAATACCCTCCATGAGGGCTCGGCCCGGCGCGACCCGCCAGTCCTGAAGCTGGGTCATAACCTGCAAAAGGCCGAAATGCAAAAGGCCCAGACAGGCACCCAGAATGATCATGAACAGAAAGTTCTTGGCCTCGAAGAGCCAGTGGCCGAAAAAAAACAGCCCGGCAAGCGCGCCGTACCACAGCACTACCGTGCCGAAGGCCAGTGAGCCCGCACCCTCCTGCAACAGCAGCCAGATGACGGCCAAGATGACCGTGGTGCGGGGGCGCTCCTCCTGAAGACTCAGGATAAGGCCGGGTGCCAGAAAGTCCACTCCGGGCAGAAAACTCTGCAGCCATACCCCGATCAAGGTGAACGCCGTCCAGAAGAGGACGCGGGCGCCGTTCATTGCCCCTCCCGCTGGGGTTTCTTGCGTTCGAGGGAACCTTCCTGCGGTTTGTTCTCCTCGGTATCGGTCTTGGAGCGCTTCTTGCGAGTTTCGCCCTTCTTCTCGGCCCCGCCGCCCTTAGGCCGCTTGGTTGAGGTGTCGGGCAGGACCTCCTGGCTGGCCTCAGGCTGGGGCGGCGGCACCTTCTTCAGTAGGGCCACTTCCTCCAGCCGCCGCGAGTCGAAGAGTGTCTGGGCCTGGATATTGAGGAAGATGGAAGCGCCTTCGCGCGTCACACGGAGGACCTTGCCGATGGGCAGGCCGGCCGGGAATATCCCTGCCAGGCCCGTGGTCACCAGAGTTTCGCCCTCCTCGACGGGGGCCGAGAGGGAAACATACTGCATCTGGAGGGGCGAATTGGCCCCTGACCCCATGAGGATGCCCTGGGTGCGCGTTTTTTGCGAGACAACCGGAATACGGCTGTTGGGGTCGGTAACCATAAGCACCGTTGCCGCGCTCAGGCTGGTGCGCAGCACACGCCCCACCACGCCTTCAGGGGCCACCACAGGGGTATTGACGTCCACGTCGTGACGGCGTCCCTTGTCGATGACAAAGGTTTCCAACGCGGCGTTGGGTCCCAGGCGGCTGGCAATGACCCTGGCCCCTTCCCGTGTCCATTCCGGAGGCGGGATGATGCCCAGTAGGCCATCCAGGCGTTTGGCCCTGGCCGCCTCCTCGCGGGCGGTCACGAGTTCTTCCTGGCTTTTGGCCAGTTCGCCGCGCAGGGTTTCGGCCTCCTGGCGTACGCCCACAAAGTAGACGTAGCGTTCCCAGAAAGAGGATACACGACTCCATGCCCACCTGCCGGGCGACAGCACCCAGCGGGTAAGTTCCAAGCCCGTATGGCTGGCCACGGTATCGACATATCCGGTACGGATGTTCCAGGTGAACAGCCCCAAATAGACGAACAAGACCACCAGCAGGCCCAAGGCAATGCGCTGCGGGGTGGGTTTAATCGATGGTTACCTCTTTGAGGACGTCGAGATTGTCCAGCGCCTTGCCCGAACCCAGGACCACCGCAGAAAGCGGGTCGTCCACAATGGTGATGGGCAGCGAGGTTTCCTCGCGCAGCAGCTGATCCAATCCACGCAGCAGGGCTCCGCCCCCAGTGAGCACGATGCCGCGATCCACAATATCCGCGGCCAGTTCGGGAGGGGTCTGTTCCAGGGCGATGCGGACCGCCTGGACAATGGACTCCACCTGTTCGGAGATGGCCTTCTGCACTTCATCTGCAGTGATGATGATGTTCTGCGGAATGCCGGTCACCAGATCGCGGCCTTTCACTTCCATTTCGCCATGGCTGGTGGAATGATGGGCGCTAGCGATGGTGATCTTGATCTGTTCTGCGGTGGATTCGCCGATGAGCATGTTGTACTTGCGTTTGACGTACTGCATGATGGCTTCATCCATCTTGTCGCCGCCAACGCGCACGCTCTTGGAATACACGATGCCAGAAAGGGAGATGACCGCCACCTCAGTGGTGCCGCCGCCGATATCCACAACCATGTTGGAGGTGGGCTCGGTGATGGGCAGGTTGGCGCCGATGGCTGCGGCCATGGGCTCCTCGATCAGGTAGACCTCGCGCGCACCGGCGGACTGAGCCGACTCCTTCACCGCGCGCTTCTCCACCTGGGTGATGCCCGTGGGGACGCAGATGATGATTCTGGGCCGCACCAGGCGGCGCGAGTTGTGCACCTTAGAGATGAAATGGCGCAGCATGGCTTCGGTGACCTCAAAGTCGGCGATGACGCCGTCCTTCATAGGCCGGATGGCCACGATGTTGCCTGGCGTGCGGCCGAGCATCTTCTTGGCCTCGGTGCCTACGGCCAGAACCTTGTTCACGCCCCTGGCGTCCTTTTTCACGGCCACCACGGAAGGTTCGGACAACACGATGCCCTTGCCCTTGACGTACACCAAAGTGTTGGCCGTGCCCAAGTCGATGGCCAGGTCGTTGGAAAAACAGCCGAGTACGGAATCCAAAAGTCTAGACATTGCCCCTTCCTTAGCTCACAGCGGAGCTATGACGGTATTTACTGGCGGGAACCGCCGAATGCGGCGGACAAAAAAAGCCGGGCCACTACCGGCCGGCCCTGAATGTGGAAAGGCAAGATGTCTCTCGCCCCCCTCCTGCTCCGTGCTGGGTGTTGTGCGATTACCGCTGAGATGTCAACGGGATTTTTGACCATGCAGCGCCTCATACCTCCCGCCATTGCCCGCCAAGCCATACTGGAGCTGGGATACAACGCCGTTTCAGCCCGCTGGAAGCATCTTTTCGGGAAAAGTTCGCGCAAGGTTCCACTCGACGCGGGATTCACCTGCCCCAACCGCGACGGCACCCTTTCCGCTGGCGGCTGCGCCTTCTGCAATGCCCAAGGATCGGGCACGGGCCTGCTCAGTCAGGGTGAAAGCCTGACCAGCCAATGGACCTACTGGCGCGAACACCGCCGGGAACGCTGGGGCGAAGTGGCTCTGGTGGCCTATCTCCAGGCCTTTTCCAACACCCACGGACCCGCCTGGCGGCTGCGCGCCGTGCTGGACGAACTGGCCGGGTTGCCAGGGCTTGAAGGACTATGCCTGGCCACCCGCCCCGACTGTTTGGACGAAGAAAAACTGGCAATGCTGGGAGCATTTCCAACAAGTGAGCTCTGGCTGGAACTGGGTTTGCAATCAGCCAACCCGGCAACCCTTGCCCGGCTGAACCGGGGCCACGACGTGGAGTGTTTCGTACGGGCCGTCCGCATTGCCGCCGACAAAGGCGTCAACATCTGTGCCCACGTCATGGCCGGGCTGCCCGGCGAGAGCCTTGAGGACTTCCTGGCCACCGTGGACCTGATAAACACCCTGCCTGTGGCCGGGATCAAGTTCCACAACTATTATGTGGCCCACGGCAGCCCTCTGGCTGTGGCCTACGGCAAGGGCGCGTTTCCCCTGCTGGACATGGACGGCTACGTAGCCGCCCTGGCCCAGGCTCTGGCCCGGCTGCGACCGGACATAGTAGTCCACCGCCTGAGCGCGGACCCGGCCAAGGAAGAGCTGCTGGCTCCGCCCTGGGCCGAAAAGAAACGCCTGGTTCACAACGCCATCAAAACCGCCCTGCGCCGGGAAGGCATCCGGCAGGGCATGGCCTGGGAGAAACCCGCATGACGCCACCACGGTACACCCCGCCAAGAGTCCACGCCGGAGCGTTCGTCCACCCCCGTGCAGCCCTGGCTGCCCATCCCGGATGTTTCGCCCCGCCATGGGGTCCGGCCCATTGGACCGTCATGGCCCTTCTGGCCCTTTCGCTCCTTGTGCTGGCCCTGTGCGGCAGCGCCTCGGCCCAATCCTCCTTTTCCGGCGATGACGGGGCCTTCACCGTGAACCTGCCCTCGGACTGGGTGCGCATCCCGGCCCTGGAACTCTATCTCATCGAGCATCCCGGCCCAAACGGCCCAGTGCCCCCGGAGGCGCTGGCAACGTTCAAGAAGACCCACTATGGTTTCCAGAAACCGGCGGAGAAGTGGTTCACCCTGCCCTATTGCATCATCACCCTGGAGACCGGCAAAAAACGCGGCCCCCAGGAGCTGTTCATGGACCACCTGCTGGCCGAGAAGGACAGCCAGTCCGCCGCGTCGCCATCTGACCCCGGCTACCGGTTTCTGGACAAGGAACAGTTGCCCATGAGGCGCATGCATTATTATAAGGAAGTCAGCTACAGCGCCGCCCAGGGCAAACCCGTGGTCATGGGCAACTACACCTTCCTGACCAATCAGGGTTTCCTGCGGGTCGCCTGGTTTATCGGCGAAGACCAGCGCCGGGAATACGAAGACGTGCTGCATCAAGCCATGCTGGGGCTGCGCCTTGCGCCCTCGCTGGAATACACGCCGGAGAAGAAACCATGACGCGTGCGACAAAAAACGTGACCACAAAGACGACGCCTGAAATCATCGTGGCCCATCCACTGGCCCTGCGGCTAGAGTGGAACGGCGAGGTGCTTGAGCGGGTGGAGCTGACCTGGGCCAGAAAAGGCCAGCAACCGGATGTGCATAGCCTGACCGGCTGGGCCTTGGCCAAGAGTTTGGAGCGCTACGTGGCCGGAGAACCTGTCGAGTGGCCGGAGTTACCTGTGGATATTGCGTCGCTGCCGCCGTTCCACAAGAAAGTGCTTGTGGAGCTTTGCCGCATCCCAGCCGGGAAGACGCTGAGTTACGGCGAGTTGGCCGCCCTCTGCGGAAGCCCCAAAGCCGCCCGCGCCGTGGGCCAGGTGATGGCCAAGAATCCGTGGCCGCTCATTTTCCCGTGCCACAGAGTGCTGGCAGCAGGCGGAAAGATGGGGGGGTACGGGCCGGGGGTGGAGATGAAGAGGTGGTTGCTGGAGTTGGAGGGGGGCAGGGCCTTCTCAGCTTAGCAAGAATACATATGAACACACAATATCTCAATTTTTGCAAGGACACATGTTCACAGTATGAGCGTGAAGCTTCACTCTTTAGGAATTACATTCTTCATAGGATTGTGCCATCAATCCCAACATACAGAGATATACTCTGTGACGAGACAAACAACACTCTTTCACGCTTATCCAGCACACGAGAGACACGCACCGACCATGAGCTTGAAATAATCACTCTCCAAAATACCTTGCCACTATCTGACATTAGCCACTACGTTCTTGGAATGACATTAGTCACAGCATACTACTACTGGGAACGGAAACCCTTTATGTTCCTGAAAAGTCAAATAGATATGTGCAAGCTGTCATATAAACTAAAATATTTCGACGATATTGTCAAAATATTTAACGATTTTGATACCCCAAAAGAAACAATTCCTTACTATGAAGATTTATTCAATCTCTCGCAAATATCAAACGTAATAAAACATGGCCCAGGCCCAAGTTTCGACACCCTCTCAAAAACTAATCTCGACATACTCATTGCAAATCCACATCTTACAGTTGAAAACGGCAAACATGGGCAGGCCGTACCGCTTTTAAACGCACCAATTTTCCCAAGACATGAGCATGTGATGTTTTATTCTGATATTATAAGGATTTTTTGGAATCATGAACATTGGTTATCCATCGGGGAAAAACGCTACCGGAAAACTAACGCTGCGGGCACATAATAACCTGGGGAATTACGGGAACGCCATACCGAATTAACCTCCCCCGTCAGCCCCTACCCCAACTTCCATCCACTGCCTCACCTCCACCTCCCTCTCAATCTCCGCCCCGTGCTCAACCACCGCCTTCGAAAAATCATAGCCCTGTTGCAGGTTCGGCCAGAACTCCACCTCCACCCCAAAATACCGCGCCAACCGCAATGCCGTATCCGCAGTGACGCAGCGCCGCTCATGAACGATGGCGCGGACCGCAACGCCGGGACGCGCCCCCCACACCTATCCTCACCCTCACCCCTGCCCAAACACTCCGTAAGACTCCCTCTGCTGCGAAGCGGAGACGAAGTAGGCCGTTGACACGCCTGGCGACAGGGTTTGGTTTGCGTTCAGGAAGCCTGTCCCAGCCGACGGCAGGAAGGCTGCGCCATTGAGGGCTGTCAAACCGTCCGCCAGCCAGGCGAAGGGCTGTACTTCCGTTGTCGGAGGGGGCTGCATGTCTGTTGCTGTGAAGCTATCCGAAACCACTGCGACCTGATTGCCGAGGGGATCGCCAAAATCCGCTGGCGGAGTGGCGACCGGCGCGCCCTGAGCGTTCACGGTCAGACCATAGGTGTCGCGCAGGCCGTCGCCGCCGTAGAGCCAGGCCAAGGCGGCGCGGTCAACTGGGCCGTACTGGGTGGGATGGCCCACCGCCGGGGTGTAGGACATGACCGTAAACGACTCGTTGTCGTACTCTTTGGGCAGCGTCGGGTTTCCCTCGAAGGGATGCTTGAGCCCCAGGGCGTGGCCGACTTCATGCAACACCGTGGCGTAGCCGTCGGTGCCCGGCACGGGATCGACCTGCTCCGGGTTGTTGCTGTTGAGCATAATCGTGTCGTTGAGCACCAGCGAGTTGACGCTCCCAAAAGCATCCGTCGATTCGGAATACATAAAGTAATCCACACCGGCGTTAGTGGGTTTGGCGTTGTAATAAGCAAACACCAAGTCCTTTGTTGTTGTCCCCTGTGATTCGTTGAAGCTGATACCCGTCACTTCAGAAATATATCCCAAAGCATGTACAACAGCCTTTTGCTGGGCATCATTCAGAGGTTGCAGCGCAATATCCTTGGGAGCTGCGACGTTTGAACTGACGTTGAACGTGAAGGTTATGGAGTCTTGCAGAGGCAATTCGTAGTTATACGTGAGATGATCCTGGTCGATGAGCGAATCCACGTTGGTTATTCCTGAAAGGGGGCTGGCAACCTGACTGACTGCTGTCCACACCATGGCGACTCCCTCCAACTGAAAACGTGAGCGTTCTGTATCTCAGTACGCGAAGCTCGTCAAAACACAGAAGCCTTGTAATTATACAAAACACCGGGAGATTGCACATCCACTGAACCCTTGCGTCTCGGACTGCAACCCGTGCAACGCCGGAGGTTCGGCGCATGATCAGCCTTCGCATTATCAATACGAACATTTCAGCGGCTCCTGGGGCAGCATCGGTGGCGTCCTCTCTGGCCGCCGCGATGGAAACTTCCGCGTCTGCATCGAGTGCGGCTTCGATGGTCAACCCGCCAGGTTGCTCCGCTGTTCGCCCTGTCGAACCACCCTTCTTTTGCCTCCCGCGTAAAAACCTGCTAGGCAGGCCCGGTGAACATCACTGATCTCGCCCTGCTCATCATTTGGGGATTCTTCTTTTTCCGGGGCTATTTCCGTGGCCTGGTCAAGGAGGCGGCGTCCATTCTGGCGCTCATCCTGGGTTTCAAGCTGGCGGTGGCCTACTCTCCCCAGGTGTCGCCGCACCTGTTGCCGCTGGTGTCCAACCCGGCCTTTGCGGCTCCGGCGGCCTTTATCCTCATCTTCGTGGGCACCATGATCGCCTGCTCGCTCATCGTGGTGGGCATCTCCGGCATCATGAAGCTGACCCTCATCGACTGGGCCAACAAATTTTTCGGTGGTTTCTTTGGTCTGGCCAAAGGCGTGCTGCTTACAGCTGTGGTCTTCTGGGTGTGGACAGCGCTTCTGCCCAAGCCGGACTTCATGCAACAGTCCCGGCTGGTTCCCATGCTGGAGAAGGTGGACGAATACATTTCGCAATACATTCCGCCGGACTGGAAGACCAAACTGAAAAGCCTGACCCCGGCCCCCTTGATGCCGCAGAAAAAAGCCATTGCCGAGCCCGCCCCGGTGGCGGCTCCGGTGGCGGCTCCGGCGACCCCGGCCAAAACTCATGCGAAACCCCAGAACAAAGCCCAGCCCGCAAAAGGAAATTGATCCCATGTCCGATTCTTCCGGCAAGGCCATGGCCGAGCTTCGCCAGGTTATCGCGGCCCTGCTCGCCCCCGAAGGCTGTCCCTGGGACCGCAAGCAAACGCCCGAAACCCTGTGCGACTACGTCCTTGAGGAGGCCCATGAACTTGTGGCCGCCATCCGTTCCGGCGACGTTGCCGAGGCCAGGGAAGAACTGGGCGATGTGCTGTTCCTGCTCTTCTTCATCGGCGAACTCTACGAGCGCAACGGCTCCTTCACCCTGGCCGAGTCGGCCGAGGCCATCGCGGCCAAGATGATCCGCCGCCATCCCCACGTGTTCGAGGGCCATGTCGTTGCGAACCAGGAAGAGCTGCTGCGCAACTGGGAGCGCATCAAGCGCCAGGAAAAAAACAACGCCCAGGGCATCTTCGAATCCCTGCCGCCGGGACTGCCCGCGCTGCTCAAGGCCTACCGCTTGAACGCCAAGGCCGCCCGCCACCACTTCACCTGGGAGGACGACCAGGCCCAGACCAGCCAGCTCGACCAGGAGTGGCAGGAGTTGCAAGAGGCCCGTGCCTCAGGGGATCAGGCCCGTGTTGAGGCCGAATTCGGGGATTATCTCTTCAGTCTGGTGGAATACGGACGCAGGCTGGGGGTGAAGGCCAACGCAGCCCTTGACGGAGCCAATTCGAAATTTCTTGGCCGCTTTCAGAAAATGGAAGCCCTGGCCGCTGCGCGCGGCCTGGACACTTCCGGTTTCAGTCTTAAAGATTGGGACAGCTTGTGGGACGAGGTCAAGGCCGGGGAGTGACCCCCGCTCCCGGAAAATACTTTTCGGACAGTGCCGCACCCACCCCGCAGCTCTAAGTATAAGGGATTCCAAAGGGCCATTGGCCCTTTGGCCGCCGGAGGCACTTCTCCTCACGGCCCTTTGGCCGCCGGAGGCACATCGCCTCCCGCCCCCTTTGGCCGCCGGAGGCTCCGGCTCCCCTGTTTTCACCCCGCAGGGCTAGTGCAGCCGTTCGGGAGTGTTGACGTTCCAATGTCCGGCAGGGATGGGCACACAGAAGGTGCGGGTACCAAGCTCCGCGCACATGATCAGCCCCCCGTCGGTTTCGTTCCAAAAGAGCTTGGAGGCGAATATCTTGACGATATCCGCCAGGGTTAATCCCTCCACGCTGTCGGCGCTCATCAGTCGGCCCAGTACGGAAACCGCAGTGGAGCGCAAACCGGCCAGAGCCTCGCGGGATATGGCGATATCGCTTGTATCCAATGTATGGAGTTTTTCCGGTGTGGTGTTCTGATTCACAGCCAGTTCATCCAGGAATTCATGTGCGGTGTCGGACATGGCGGCCTCCTTGGCTTACTAGCCACGAAGCAAAAAACAGGCCAATCCCACCCAGGAGTACACTATGCAATTTGGCGCTTTGAGATCCCCAAAGATTATGATTGCGGCCTGCCTGGTGGTCATGACGGCGCTAGTCTTCTTCGTGAAACCGCCCCCGCCCAAAACCCTGACCGTCACCGGCGTGGTGGCTGCCCTGGATTTCGTCCCGCAAACCGGCGAACTTCGAGCCATGGAGATCACGGCGGGAGAGGCGGACTTCCTGCTGAACATGGAAGTTCCCGCAGCCAAAAGCGGGGCCCTGCCCGAATTCAAGGAAGGCCAGACAGTCACCATCAAGGTGGCTGCGCCGCACATCATGGGCAAATCCCTGGTGTGCGACTACATGGCCACCATCAACGCGGGGCAGTAAGGGCGAAGACTTCCGGCTGGGCGCTAAGACGCCGCACAATGGGCGTCAGGCGCGGCCCCGCTTCCCGATGGGCTTCCAGATGGGCACGAAGCGTTGGCCGTCTACCAGTTCCAAGCCGGCCTGACTGCACGCCGTATCGCCTTCCAAAAACTCCAGGGTATGAAGGCAGAAACTGCCTGGAATGAGCTCCGGCCCAAGATGGGCGGCAAGCTCCTCGGCGTATCCCTTTTCGTCCAACTGTTTGATTTCCATCAGGGAAAGGGCTTTGCCGTACCAGCCGGAGCAATCCTGACCGGGCCGGTAGAGTTTGCCGCCCCGCTCGAAGATACGTCCAGCCGGACGTGCCCGGCGTACGTCCGACACCACCGGGTTGAGGGGATGGGGCGTGTAGGGGCCGCGCAGGTCCGGGGCGCTGTACAGGTGCAGTTCGTCCCAGGACGAACCACCGGGCGCGCGCAGGTTGACGAACATCCACCACCTCCCGTCCCGCTCAAACAGCGTGGCGTCCACGGCGGGCACGTTGCTCAGCAGCTCACACTCCAGTTCCCAACCGCCGGGGAACTCCTTGGCCCGGTACAGCCCTACCCGTCCGGCCTGGGCGCTCTCTGGCACCATGTAGATCTCGCCGTCATGGGCGAACACCTGGGGATAGGAGAGGTGGAAAGGTTCCTCCAACACCCGCCGGGGGGCGCTCCATGTGCCGTCTTGGCGGCGCTTGAGCACTGAGATCACCCCCCGCCCTGAGGGAGGGATTTCCTCAATGAACAAAAAAGTGCCCTCACCAGTTACAAAAATGAACGGATCAGCCCAGCCGGAACCGTCTGGCGGAAGCCAGGGGATGAAGGGGGCCTGCCCCAGGCCGTCGCCGCCCTGACGCCAGGCCAGAAACCATTGACGCCGGTGAAATACATCCTGCCAGGCCCGTGTAAGTCCATAGACGGACAAGCGGCCCGCATGAACAAGCCAGTCTTTCAGACCGGGGCTGAAGGCGGGCAGAGGGGCGACCTCCGGCAAGGTCTCGAACAGTTCCGGCCCGTCCACGGCAAGCCTGGCCAGGACGCGCGCCGGAAACCCGGCGGCCTTGGCCAACAACGGCGCAAGCCAGGAGAGAGGCCACGGCCCCCCGACGCTGCTGAAGCTATTGCACAGCAGACGCGGTTCGCACACTGCCCTGTGCAGCAGCAGGCGGCTCTCCACCCAGCCGTCGCCGAAACGTTCAGGATGCGGGCGTTCCAGACTCCACAGCCCCAAAGGTAGGCTCTCCATGAGGCCGTCGGGAAGAAGCGTCCCGGCTGGAGCGATGACGGCGTCCAACCCCAAACCGGCGGCCTGAGCCAAGGGAAAGACGGAACCGTCCAACGGACGCGGTGCCAGCACGTCGGGCCTGCTCCGGGTGAGGAACCGGTCCAGCCCCAGCAAGGCCTTCCAGGGGTTAGGCACGGCCAGGCCGAAACACTGGGGGGCGAGCAGAGCCACGCAGCAAGGTGAGACTTCTCTGATGCTCCGAATCATCTCCCCCATCCACCAGGGGACCGCATCCTCCGGCACAACCACGCCAAGCTTCAAGCAGGAAACATCCACTATCCACCTCCGTTGCCTGAGTAGTGCCTGCGAGCGGGAGTTGTCAAAAGGTCCGGCATCCGGTAAAGGGGCCGGACCCCAAATGGGGAAAGTTCTTCAATTCATCAGCAAGGTTTCAACCCACAATGGTTTTCAGTTCTGCATCCTTTCTCTTTTATTTCCTGCCGTTGGTGCTACTGCTGTATTTTGTCGGTGCCCGCACACTTCAACTACGCAACATGGTGCTGCTGCTGGCCAGCATTGTCTTTTACGCCTGGGGCGAAGGCGCCTACACCATTGTTATGGTCATCTCCATTCTGGCAAACTATTTTTTTGGCCTCTGGGTGTACAAAGCCCACGAACACTCCAATGCCAAACTTCAGATTGGGCTGGCCATTGGTTTTAACATCACCCTGTTGGTCATTTTTAAATATTCGAACTTCATCGTTGACAATATCAACCTTCTGGCAGTGGTTCCTCTGGGCCTCAAGCCCATAGAATACGAGAAGGTACATCTTCCCATAGGCGTTTCGTTCTTCACCTTCCACTGCATTTCCTACCTGATGGACATCTATCGCAAGCAGACGCCGCCCAACCGTTCCCTGCCAACACTTTCTTTGTATATCGCTTTGTTCCCCCAACTGGTGGCCGGCCCCATCATCAGATACAAGGATATCGCCGGGCAACTCACCCGCCGCAGCGTTGATGTCACGCGCTTCGCTCATGGCATCAACCGCTTCGTAACCGGGCTGGGCAAGAAAGTACTGGTGGCTAACGTGCTGGGCCTGCCCGCCGACAAAATTTTCGCCATCCCCCCGGATCAGCTTACCACTCCGGTGGCTTGGCTCGGCGTGATCTGTTACACGCTGCAAATTTACTTCGATTTCTCCGGGTATTCCGACATGGCCATTGGGCTGGCTCATATGTTCGGTTTCAAATTCATGGAGAACTTCAATTATCCCTACATCTCCCGTTCGGTGCGCGAGTTCTGGCGCCGTTGGCACATCTCGCTCTCCACTTGGTATCGCGACTATCTGTACATACCTCTTGGCGGCAACCGGTGTTCCGAGCTGCGGGTCAGCTTCAACCTGTTGCTGGTGTTTTTCCTGTGCGGCCTGTGGCACGGTGCAAGCTGGAGTTTCATTTTCTGGGGCCTGTACCACGGCCTCTTCCTGGGTCTGGAGCGCACTGCTTTCGGCAAATTCATCGACAACACATGGCGTCCCCTCGCTCACGTGTACGCCTTGCTTGTAGCCATGGTCGGCTGGGTGTTCTTTCGGGCCGACAGCCTTACACAGGCCACCAGCTTTCTCAAGGCCATGGCCGGATTCACCCAGGGCACCGGCCTGGAATGGCATGCCGGAATATTTCTGAACACCAAAGTCATTCTTGTACTGATAATCGCCATCATCGGTTCCGCACCTATCATCCCATTCATCCGGGATTGGCGGGAAGCAAGGCTGGCCCGCAACGGAGGCCTTGCCATGGGGCCGGGTGTTGATGCTCTGGTAGGTCTGGTCATTACCCCCCTGCTGTTGTTGCTCTCCGTCATGTCTCTGGCTAGCGGAACACATAACCCATTTATATACTTCCAGTTTTAATCATGCCTGTTACACCCGGCAAAAGACTCAGAGTGTTTGCCGCGCTCCTTACCACACTGCTTTTTCTGACATGCATCCTCATTCCGCCCATGGCCAGCGTGCTCCGGTTTTCTCCCCTGGTGCCGCTGCAGGAATCCGACCCCACTACCATGCCGGCGTTCCGCATGGATTTAGACACCATCTCCCAGATGATTTACAAAATCCGCCGCAACTGGCTGGAGCGAAACTTCGGTCTGCGCAAGGTGCTGCTGCGGTGGGAGAGCTTCATGGATGTGGTGCTGCTGAACTCCTCCACGCCCTTTGACTCGGTGCTGGCTGGTAAGGATGGCTGGCTGTACCTTTCCCAGGAAAACAATCAGGTTAACGTCATTGCCGATTACCGGGGAGTTCCGCTCCTCACGCCAGAGCAATTGTCGAGTTGGCTCGCGGTCTTTCAGAGACGCCGCGACTGGCTGAAGGACCGGGGCATCGCCTATCTCATCACCGTAGCCCCCAACAAGGCCAGCATCTACCCTGAAAATATTCCCTTGCGGTTCAACAAGGTCCACGACTTTGACAAGACCGACCAGATGATCAACGTCCTCCAACAGGGTGGCCTGGACGTGCTGGATCTACGCCCGGCCTTGCGCGATGCCAAAGCACGGCGTAAGAGCTATTACCGCACCGACAGCCACTGGACGCCTTACGGTGCATTTTACGCTTATCACGCCATCGCCGGACATCTGCGCACCTATTTCCCTCAGATGGCCCCGGATGGCGAAGAACGTTTTACATTTCACGAAGAGCCCGGTTTGCTGGGCGGACTCGGCTATATGATAGCACTTGGCGATTATTACAAAGAAAACCAAATCGTCTTCACCCCGAAGCACCCTCGCCTTGCCAAAGCCGTGGCAGGCGACAAGGGCACGCTTAACCATTTCCAGCCATTGGCCGTTTTCGAAACCGGCGATCCCGCCAAGCCAAAGGCCCTCATCATACGAGATTCCTTTGCCCATGAAGTGGTTCCTTTTTTGTCTGAGCATTTCAACCGGGTAGTATACTTTTGGCCCTATCCCACAGATGCCATGAAGGTCCGCGCGTTTGGCCGGAGCATGATCGAGAAAGATAAACCTGACATCGTCATCGACGAATTCGTGGAGCGGTACTTTACGCAACCCCCGCCGCCCAATGCGATTGAGGAAGACCAGTAACATGCCAACACTGGAAGAAACTCCACGCGTTCTGACACCCGAAGAATTTCTCACCCTGCCCCAAGCCAGGTTCGAGGGCGAGGTGGTGCTGGCCGAAACACCAGAAGACGCCCTGAAGGCCCTCTCCCGCTTGAGCGGCGATCCGGTTCTGGGTTTTGACACCGAAACCCGCCCCACCTTCAAAAAAGGTGTCTGCTACACCCCGTCGCTGGTGCAACTCGCCGGGGAAGAACTGGTGGTGCTCATGCGACCAGGCGCTTTTCCCGCCTGGAACCATCTGGCCGAGGTGCTGGGCAACGCCCTGGTGGTCAAGGCCGGTGTGGCAGTGCGTGACGATCTTGTCGGGCTGGGAAAGCTAGGCCCACTTGCGCCCCAAGGTTTTGAAGACATCGGGGAGTGGGCCAGAAAGATGGGCTGGCCAGTGACGGGGTTGCGCAATCTGGCGGCGGCGCTCCTGGGCATGCGGGTCTCCAAAAAGGCCCGGCTGACCAACTGGGAAGCCAAACGCCTAAGCCCGGTGCAGGTGTGCTACGCCGCAACTGACGCCTGGGTAAGCCGAGAACTGTATCTGCGCATGCGCCCCCTGAAGAAGAAAAAAGGATTCGTCCTCCCGCGTTCTTCCGGATGACCCGGTTCAGCCAGTTCTCATTGCGAGTGGACTCAGGCTGGATACGCGCTTGACGAATCCTTGGGGGCGTTCAGGCGCCCGGTATGGGAGTGGCAATTAACGAACTCTACCCTCCGTTGCGGTGTGCACACCTGCCCAAGTCCGTCTTGAGCATTACTTCCCCGATACGCCTGTCAGATCGCTTTGCAAACAAAATAATATCACATTATTTTAGGCTGTTAGAGTAATTCTATAAAATAATCAATCATTCCGAAGCGCAGGGTGTTGCCCTTCCGACAAGGAGACCGTACACCGCCGCCCATGGAATTTCGAGCCATAACAACTTCAGACGGCACACAGATTTCCGTTCTGGATACGGGCGGCGGGGGCGGTGCGCCCATGCTGCTCATCCACGGCAACAGCTGCGACCATACCTTTCTGACGCCTCAGTGCGAATTTTTTGCACCCACCCGGCGAGTGATCTCACCGGATCTGCGCGGCCATGGTGCCAGCGGCAAACCGCACGGCGACTACAGCTTCACGCGCATGGCCGACGACATGGCCGAAATATGCCTGGCCCTGGACCTTCCCCCGGTTGTGGCCGTGGGACACAGCATGGGTGGCATGCTGGCCGTGGAACTGTGCCACCGCCATCCCGGTCTTGTCGCTGCCGTGGCCGGGCTCGATTCCACCCTGCTCACCCCGCCTGGGCGTCCCAGCCGCATCATGAGCCTGCTCGATGGACTGAAATCCCCGGCCTACCACAAGTACTTCCTGCACTATTTCGAGAAGAGCTTTGAACCCACCGATGATCCCGACCGCAGGCAGGCCATCCTGGACCATATGCTCAAGACGCCCCAGCATGTCATTGTCAGCCTTTTCGAGCAGTGGCGCCTTGCCGACGGCGCCGCAGCGTTGCGGGCGCTTGCCGTGCCGCTGCTCTATATCAGCACGTCCAAACCGCGCATGGATGTGACCCAACTGCGTGAGCTCTGCCCCCAGTTGGCAACCGGACAGGTAGTCGGCTCTGGACACTTCATGACCTTGGAAGTGCCTGAGCAGGTCAACGCCATGCTGGATCGGTTCCTTTGGATTAACGGCTTATAAGCGGGCTGGAAGCAGGCTGCTGGGCCGGTGCAAGCGCTGCCATGATGGCGGTGAACACCTGCTCCAGCGAAAGCTCCGACGTATCGATGACTTGTGCGTCCGGTGCGGGGACGAGGGGAGCGATGGGGCGGTTGCGGTCCAGGACGTCGCGCTCGCGGATGGCCAGCTCGATGGCCTGCAGGTCGGCTGGCTGCCCCATGCCCGCCAGTTGGGCAGCCCTGCGGCCGGCCCGCACACGGGCGGAGGCGTCCAGAAAAAACTTTCGGCGGGCATGGGGGAACACCACCGTGCCCATGTCCCTGCCCTCCACCACCAGGGGCACGCTTGCACCCATGGCCCGCTGGGCGGCTTTCTGAAAATCGCGCACCTCAGGTCGCCCGGCCAGGCGCGCGGCCCACATGCCAACGGTCTCGGTGCGCACTTCTTCCCCCACGGGGACGCCGTCGCACCACAGCACGGAATGCGCCCCTGCGCCAGTCAGGCGGAAGGTCATGGGCGCGAGACGGGCGGCCAGAGCCTCTCCCGGCAGATCCCAGCCGCCCTCCCCCAGCCTGAGGGCCTGCGCCCGAAACATTGCGCCGGTATCCAGATAGGCCACGCCAAGCGCCTGGGCGGTCATCTTGGCCAGGGTGGTCTTGCCCACCCCGGCCGGGCCGTCCAGTGTGACCACGCCGTTAAAAGTGCCGCTGTCCGCAGCAGTGGGCGAGGCGTTGTCCTGATCGGCGTGCCCTGTTGCATCAGGGAGGCCTTCCGGGATGGCCTTCGTGTGAGCACTTCTGGTATCAGGCATAGGCCGACAACAGCTCCTCCAGAGCAACAATAAAGGCCCGGTTCTCTGGTTCGCTGCCGATGCTCACCCGCAGGCTGTCCGGCAAGCCGTAACTGGCCAGGGGACGGATGATGACGCCTTTGGCCAAAAGTCCCTGGAACAACTCCCCAGCCGGAACCTTGGGAGTAAACAGCAGGAAATTGGCTTGGGAGGGCTGCACCACGCAACCCAGCCGGGTCAGTTCCGCACGAAGGTAATTTCGGCCCTGGTGCACTGTCTCCAAAGTAGCCTGGCGGAAATGCTGGTCTTCCAAGGCGGCGATTCCCGCCGCTTCGGCCAGCAGGTTGACGCTAAACGGCAAACGCACCCGCATGAGCAGGTCCGCCAACCACTCCGGCATCACACCGTAGCCCAAGCGCAGCCCGGCCAGGCCGTAGAGTTTGGAAAAGGTACGCAGCACGGCCACATTAGGCAGGCTTTCGAGCCGATGCAGCACGGAGTAGTCCTCCTCCGGTTCAGCGAACTCCACATAGGCCTCGTCCACCACCAGAAGCGCCCTGGGCGGCAGCGCCTTGGCCAGAAAAGCCAGCTCCGCCGCCTTGACCGCGTGGCCCGACGGGTTGTCCGGGTTGGTGACGAACACCAGGGCGGTGTTTTCGTCGCAAGCTGCCAGCAACTTTTCAAAAGGGAAGCCGAAATCCGCATTGAGGCGCACCTGCCGCAGCTCCACACCGCAAAGCCGGGCCTGGAGGCGGTAGATGCTGAAACAGGGGTCAAAAGCCACCACGTTGTCCAGGCCGGGGCGCACCTTCACCCGGAGCATCAGGTCGATAATCTCGTCAGAGCCGTTGCCAGGCACCACGCAGGCTTCAGGCAGGCCGTAATACCCGGCAATGGCCTTGACCAGCTTGGGATTGCCAGACTGCGGATAGCGGAACACCGTCTCAGCCCGCCGGGTGAGCACCCGCTGCACTAAGGGGGACGCGCCCAACGGATTCTCGTTGCTGGCCAGCTTGATCACCGACTGCAAACCGTGGCGTTCCTTTATCTCATCAATGGAAAGTCCCGGCGAATAGGGCGTGAAAGCCAGCACCTCAGGCCGGAGCGTATCCTTGGGATTCATTTAGTCATCCTCGGTTCCCAAGGGCCTCACGGTCAGCACCGGGCACTTGGAGCTTTTCACGATTTTTTCCGCCACAGAGCCGAACAGGATGCGGTCGATGCCCACACGGCCGTGGGTGCCCATGATGATAAGGTCGGCGTTTTCTTCCTCAGCCAAATTGAGGATTTCTTCGGCTGGATATCCCACCAGCACTTTGCCAGAGGCGTTAAGACCCGCGAAATTGGCCTCCATGAACGCACCCATGGTGGAATCCGCCCCGGACACAATTTCACCTACAAACGATTCGATGGAGCTGGGCGGCACATGGAAGCCCACATATTGTGACAACGAAGGGGCAACGTACACGCACAGCAGCTTGGCGCCGGTGCAAGTGACCAGGGTTTTGGCGTAATCCGCCACTCTGGGGCTATGTTCGGAAAAATCCACCGCGCAGAGTATCGTCTTAAAATCGGCCATGGTTTCCTCCAACTAGGTATTTCTCGTGGTCAAGGCAAAACAGTTTAGCCAATGGGAACAAGAATAGACAAGGGTTTTTGCTTGTACTAGAAGTATCCCGGAAGGCCAGGAGGAAAAAATTGCCCAACCCTCAATGCCAATTCCCTTGAAATTCAGTATGTTGGATTTTTTACGCTTTGGCAAGGCCCTTGCTATGTACAAGCAAACGTCAGGGCGAGGAGTCACGCAATGAAAATTCAAACTGACCAACTCAGCCCCCTCCAACAGGTGGGGCAGGTCAACAAAACCGCCCAGGCCTCCCCAACGCAGGCTTTCAGCGAGGTTCTGGCCAAGGAGGTGGATGCTGGCATGGCAGCCGCCAAGGCCACCACCACCCCCCCCATCGGGGGCATGGCCGGGTTGGCGCAAGCCATGGCCACGCAAGCGGCTCAGGCCGTTACACAACCGACCAACACGGAACGGGCGGTCATGGACAACGTTGACACCCTGCTCAACCAGTGGGAAAATTATGCCGGTCAACTGGCCTCGGGAAACTCCGGGCAGCTGCGCCAAGCATACGGAACATTGGAAACCATTCAGTCCGGCGTACAGAAACTCAAGGATGAGAATCCCGGCCTGGCGGGCAGCAGCCCGCAGATCTCGTCGCTGGTCAATGAACTGGAAGTCATGACCGTGACCGAAAAGATAAAATTCAACCGGGGTGACTACACGTAACCCCAGCCCTCTGCCTCATCCGCCCCTGACGGGCTGTCCGGCGGCTGCGTACGTTCCCACGGGAACGTAGCGCGGCCCCGGAGGGCCGGGCTTCTCCCCCGCTTCGCCGCCTCCCGCCTCCGACCGCCACAGCACAAAACGATCCATAAGAATTTCCGGCCACTGTGTATTTTCCAGCGCCCGCATGACCATCGTCCACTCTCCGCTAGGCTTCGCGCCTTTGATGCGGGCCACAGTGAGATGCGCCGTGAACGGCCTCGCTTCGGCTGCGATGCCTGTGCCCGCCAGAGCGCTCTCTATTTGAGCCGCCAGGGTGCAGGTTTCCCGGCCTCCTGCTGCCACCCCTACCCACAGCACGCGCGGGCGGATGGGCGAGGGAAAGAAGCCCCCGTCTCCGGCAGCAAAGCTGAACGGAGACCAGTCGATGGCCGCAAGGGCGGCTTGAATGGGCTGAATGGCTGACGCCGGAGTATCCCCCAGAAACTTCAGGGTAATGTGCCAGTTGCCAGGCCGTGTCCAGGTGCAGACGGCAGGGACAAGGGGACGCAGAGTGTCCGTCAGTGCAAGCAAACGGTGTTGGTACTCTTCAGGCAGCGGCAGCCCGATGAACAGGCGCTGGTGTTCCATGTCGTCCTCTCAGCATGAGCGGAATGCCCCGGTGGATTCTTGCTAGGTACCGATTTTGGGCGCACTTGGGAACGCCCTCGGATGTCGGCAGAGAGAAGGACGGGTGGCTTGGAGACGGGGTTCCGGCGGTCCTCGACCGGCGCGATTCCTCGGGCCAAAGCGCCCTGCGGCGCACCGGCCTGCGGTCCGGCGGAACCCCGCCCCCAAGCCCGATCACCCGCTCAAAGAGCGAGAAGAGAATTCCATCAGTGGTATTCCCCCCGAATCCTCCAATCACCACGAGGGGAGGGGCAACACCAAGTACTCCTATTGTGGGGGGCTGGGGGATTACGGATGCTAGCCTTGTAAAGGCGTAGCAGCCCGTTTCGAACGAATGCAGCGCCCCCCTTCATTCTTCTGCTCTACTTGGCTTCCACGAACTTGCCGTCCTTCACCTGCACCATGACCAACGAATTGGTATCCAGCCCGTTGTGGTCTTCGGGGGTGATGGTAAACACGCCTGAGACGCCGACCACGCCCTTGAGGTTTTCCAGGGCGTCGCGCAGCGCCGGTCTCTCGGCCTTGCCCGCCTTGGCCAGCCCTTCGGCCAGCAGGGTGAGGGCATCGGCAGCGTAGCCTGAGTGGGTGTTCATGGGGAATTTAGCCTGGAGCCCCTGTTCCGTGTAGTTTTTGATAAAGGCGGTGATGACGGCCTGCTGCGGATCAGTGGCAGGCAGGGAGGAACCCACCATGAGCTTGGTGGCGGGCATAAGCACGTCCTTGGCGCCATCTCCGGCCAGTGCCAGAAAGTTGGCCCCGGCCACGCCGTGGGATTCCACAATGAGGGGCTTGTCGCCGGGCAGAGTGGCGAAGTTTTTGGCCGCGATGGCCGCGGCGGGTCCGATGGTCCAGATGACCACGGCCTGAGGCTTGGTCATGATCAACTTGAAAGCTTCGGCAGAGAAGTCCGTGCCTTTGGCATCCATTTCCTCTTCAGCCGTCAGGGTGATGTTGTATTTGGGGGCAAGGGCTTTGAGCGCGGCTTGGCCGTCCTGGCCAAAGGGGTCCTTGGCGGTGAGGATGCCCACCTTGGTGATGTTCTTGGCTTTGAGGTACTGGAAAATCTTTTCAACGGCGGTGGCAGTGCGCTGAGGCACCTTGAAGGTCCAGGCAAAGGGGCCGTACTTGCCCCCGGCCACGATGGCGTCACCGCCCACAGTCATGATGGTGGGCACGGAGTTTTCCTCGGTGTAGCGTTTGACCGCCATGCCTTCGCCCGTGGAGGTGGGCCCGATGAGAGCCAGCACTTTGTCGGATTCCACCAACTGGCGGGCCATGCGCAAGGCCACTTCCGGGGTGGACTGGGTATCATAGGCGATAAGTTTGAGTGGACGGCCCAGGATGCCGCCCTTGGCGTTGATCTCCTTCAGGGTCATCTCGGCCACCAGCCGTGTGGCTGTGCCGATTTCCGCCGTGGGGCCGGATTCGGCGAAGATGCCCCCGATAAGGATGGGCTCGACCGCCCGGACGGGGTGAGCCAGAAAGAGAAAGGCCATCAAGCTCAAAAGAATCGTGCGCAGCATATTCCCTCCCAAAACAGTTGGTGTCTGGAGGGGAGGTACACGGCTTTGACAGGGGCATCAACTAAGGTGTGAGGGGGAAGAGACAAATGAAGCGCGCGCGAACTGCAAGTCGTTTTGCTGTCTCAGAAGGGTTTTCGCCTCCCGCTAGTGCCGCCCCCATCCGAGGGAAGGAAACCACCGCATGAGCCCGGCCTCGCGCCAATGGCCAACCAACAGGGCGGCAGCCAGGATCAGCCCGTGGAAAAGCACGTTGGCGTCACCGAGAGCGTGAAAACGGCTGATGAGCGATTCGAGGATCAGTACGGCCAACAGCGGGCGCACCAGTCGTCCGGGACCGCCGATCACCAGGAAGAGCAGCGTCTTGAGCGAAAGGGAGAGATCAAACTGGCCAGGGCTGATGAATCCGGTGGAGTTGGCCTGGATAGCTCCAGCGAGTGCTGCCACGACACCGCCAAGGCCGAAAGACAGAGCACGCACCTTCAGCCGGTCGATGCCGCAGCTTGAAGCGGCCAGTGTGTCGTCCTTGCAGGCCAGCAGCGCTCGACCCAGGCGGGAATCCCGCATGGCGGCAAAGACATACCCGGCCAGGCCAAGCAGGCACAACAGGGCAAAGAAGTTGGCCCTGTCGCCCTTGAGTTCTCCCAACCACGGCAGAGAAGGATGCACGGTCACCAGCATGCCGTTGGAGCCGCCTGTCAGGGGGGTGAACGTCAGGATCAGATTGGTGAAGATCAGGCAGACGCACAGGGTGGCCATGGCCAGAAAGCCTTCGCCCAGTCTTTCCAAAGGATAGCTGACCAGACAGCCCAAGCCGAAGCTGGCCAACACGATCACCGGCAGGATGACCAGGCTGCCTTCGGGCCACAGGGTGTGCAACAGCACTGAAGCGTAAGCCCCGAACCCGCAATAGGCAGCCGTGGCCATGGACGCTTGGCCGCCCAGTCCCAGACAGAAATTCAAGGCCAGAACATTGGCCGCCAGCACGAGATGTTGATTCAGGGCCAGCAGTTGAAAAGCGGGCAAAAAGAAGCCCAGCGCGGCAAGCAAACACAGCAGCAGGGCCAAAGGGGTCAGTTCACGCCGCACGGACTACACCTTCTGCCGCCAGGAATCCGGCGTCGGTGCCAGCACCAGCAGGGCGATCAGCAGCGAATAGGTCAAAGTTTCCTTGAGATCGGCCGAGAAGGTGAGGGTCAGGCAGGCTTCCAGAATCCCCAGAGCCAGGCCTCCAGCGAACACCTTGCCCAGGGAGGTGTACCCGCCCAAGGTGGCGGCAGCGAAGCCTTTAAGCCCCAGGCCGAACCCCATGTCGTAACGCAGCATGGTCTGCGGGCCGATGCACAGGGCGGCCAGGGCGGCCAGCACCCCGGACAGGGCGAAGGACAAAGCCTGGCTGCGCACGGGGTTGACCCCCTGGAGGCTTGCGGCCAGCGGATTCATCGATACCGCCCGTATGGCCCGGCCGATACGGGTGAACCCCAGCAGGCCCGACAGGGCCAGCCCGCTGACCACGGCCAGCACCAGAGCGGACACCGTGTTCTGGCCAAGGTACACAGGCCCCAGGCGCAGGGCTTCAAAGGGGAGAAATTGGATAAGCTTCAGGGGATTTTTTCCCCACAACAAAATAGCAGCGCCCTGCCAGATGAGGCTGGCGGCAACGGTGAGCATGAGTTGCCGCAGGGGCTTGGCGCGCAGGGTAAGGCCCAGTGTGGTGGCGTAGAGCACATGGCCAAGAGCGAAGCCGAAAACCCCCGTGGCCACAAGTGCGGTAACCGGGCCCAGGTCTGCGGCCTGGGACAGGCTGTACAGAACAAGTCCGCCCAGGAGGAGCAACTCCCCCTGGGCGAAATTGATAAGTTGAGACGAGTTGTAGACCAGGGAAAAACCCAAGGCCATGAGCCCGTAGACAGCCCCAAGCGCCAACCCTGAGTTGACGGCTTGGGCCAGATACAACGCCAGCACGTACAGGAAGGCGGGCGCTAGTTGCCCACCTCCTCCACATTGCCGAACTGCCCGCCCTTTTTGGTGGAGTCCAGGTCAAGGGCGTAGGACTGCACGATGGTGCGCCGGGTTTTGAAGCCGGTAGCTCCCGGGAAGGTGTTGATGCAAATCACGAGATCCTGCGTCTTGTCGCCGTCAATGTCACCCACATCGTAGCCCACGATGGTGCCCTTGATGCGGCGGGTCTTCCACTTGAGGGACATGCCCACGCCGTCCCACTGCAAGGCGTGGACCTCGCCCTGGGAGAAGAAGCGGTAGTTCTCGAAGAACTGGGAGGCCACGGAGATGTTCCGGCTCACCAGCAATTCGGGTTTCTTGTCGCTACCCAGCGTGGCCACCAGCAGCGGCAGGGGCACATAGTAGTAGTTCCACAGGTAGTCGCTGTCATTGACCGTGGTCATGGGCGCCATGAGCCTGTCATGCTCTATGCCCATGCTGGACCCCGCGTATTGTTCCTCGGTTTTGGCCAGCACGTCATTTTTAGTCCCGGAGAACACTTGGAGATGGTCCTCGTTGTCCAACATGACCAGTTTGTAGCCTGATTCCTCAGGCAGATAGGCAAAATTGAAGGGATTGGCCCGGCTGGGCAGGCTGAGTTTGGCTCCAGGAGACAATTTTCCACCAGAGAAAGACATCTCAAACACACCACCGGTGAAAATTTCCTTTCTCTCACCCCGGCTGCCCACCAGCTGATACTGGTAACGGGGAGGAAGCTTCACAGCAGTCAGGTAATAGGGAATCCGTTCGGCCTCGGCCACCAGCTTATTGCCCTCAAGGGAGAGGATGGTGGAGGAAGGCGCGTGGTCGAAGTACCCGCTCACCGCGATTTTGCATTTCTTATCGGAAAGGCTCATCCGCACGACGCTTACGCGCATGAACTTCACACGGGGCGGGCCGGACCATTTGGCCACTTCGGACAACTGGCGATTGATGTAATGATAGACGTGCACTTCGGAATCGGAAATCAACACCACCGCGTTGGTGCCGTCTCCGTCCAGATCGCCCATGGCCATGCCGTTGGCGGCAAAGGGCAGGCTCTGGCTGCGCCAGGTGCCGGGAGTTTCGGTGTTGCCAGCGTAGCGGAAATTGGGGTTGAGATAAACCTGCTGGTCCTTGGCGGTCTGGTTGACCACGAAGTTGGGGTTCATCTGGTTGACCTGGGTGGTGGGCTGCCCGGTTTTGGGGTCGCGGGCAGCGGTATCGGCGCGTTTGAACACCTCGGCGTTCAAATCCTTGGCCACGCTTTCCATTGTAGGGATAAGCGAGTTCAATTTGGTCTGGGCGCTTTTGGGGGTGACCTTGCCCGCGCTGTCCATGACCTTGATATCCAGGCTGGCGTCATCCCCGGCAATGGTCATGGAGCCATATACCAGATAGTCGGCCTTCAGCGCGCCCAGCAGAGACTTGGCGTCGGATTCCGACTTGGGGGCGGCTTTGGCTTTCTGGTCCACCGCGCTCTTGTCGATGGGCTGAAGGTGGCCCGCCCAGGTCAGGCGGGAGTTGAGCATGTCCTGCACACCCTGGGAAAGGTAGGCGTACTTGTCCGGGCCGTTCACTGTGAACGGCAAAACAGCGAAGGATTTCACCTTCTGGGCCCACGCGGGCTGACAAGTGAGTACAAGGGCCAAAATGGCCAGAAGCGCGGTGCGCAAACGGATCATGAAATACCTCCAACGGGAGTGGGTAGACCTCGACATATTCCACGGGGGTGGAATCTGGCCGGGTTGCTGTTAACATCATACCTGACGCTTCGCAAAGCAAATGTGTTTCACACTTTTTGCGCCCAGTCGAGTACTTACTCTGTAAACGCCTGATTATGAAAAAGAAGTAATTATAAAAGCTCTTCAGGGCGTACTTGCCAATATGGCTGGCTTGGGCCATGGTTCACAGGTGTCCAGGTCCTTCCGAATGGTCTGCTCCCAAGCGGAGACTCCGCTGGTGGAATCGCTGCTCATTTCCCAGGGGTTCGTCTTCGAACCCGAGCCTTTTTCACCATGGTGTTTCAAACTGCTCCACGAGCCTTTTTCCCTCGGCGCTTCAGCCGCCGGGCGCTTTGGCCTGCTCTACATACAGGACCGTTCCTCCATGCTGCCGCCCCTGGCTCTGGCCCCGCAGCCCGGCGACGCCGTGCTCGACATGTGCGCCAGCCCCGGCGGCAAAACATCCTTTCTGGCCCAGCTGACCGGGCCAAGCGGTTTCGTGCTGGGCAACGAGCCCAGCCAGGACCGGCTGACCACACTGCGCCAGAATCTGCACCGCATGAATATGGCCCAGGCCGCCACCTGTTCCTATAAGGGCGAACAGCTTCCGCTACCCGACGAAGCCTGGAGCAGCATCCTGCTCGACCCGCCGTGCAGCGGTTGGGGCACCGTGGAAAAAAATCCCCAGGTGCTCACCCTGTGGAAGCCTGAAAAAGTGGAGCCGCTGATCACCCTACAGCGCCAACTGCTGACCAAAGCCGCTCGCTTGCTCGCCCCGGGCGGCCGTCTGCTCTACTCCACCTGCACCACCAATCCGGCGGAAAACGAAGAACAGGCCGCCTGGGCCGCCGAAACACTGGGGCTTTCCATACTGCCGCTCACTCCCTTTCCGGGTTTTCGCTTTCACGAAGCCACGCGCGCCGACGCGGCAGGCACATTGCGCGTGGATGGCCATGGCTCGGAAGCGCAAGGCTTTTATCTGGCTCTCTTAACCAAACCCCCTCAATCCGGCGACTCTGGCGAGAACAGCCCATACAGCCCTGCTTCGGGCGATGGCTCACCGGGGTGGATTCAGGCCTCCGGCCACGGCCAACATCTCGCGCCCCCGGACTGTTACGGTAAAATTTCGGCTTCCGGCCATTCTGGACAACACGTGTCCTTCGACCACAACGGCCAGCGGACTCACGCCGCCCGGCAGGGTAAAGCCGCCCGCTCCGGCCAGGAACAACCCACGTCCTGCGCACTGCACATCGAGCCGCTGCCGGACGATGCCGGTCTGGCCTGGGAAAACCTGCCGCCGGGCGGGCTGATGGAACACCGGGACAAACTCTATTTCCTGCCCGCCCGCGCTGCGGGACTACTACCGCCGGTCTGCCGGGGCTGGCGGCTGGGCGGCCGCAAGGGCGGACGGGTGCGCCCGTGGGCCAGGGCCAGGGTTCTCGTCCCCGCGCTGGGCTCCATCCCGGCAGTCGATGTTGACGACCCGGCCCGATTGACGGCATTGCTCTCGGGTCAGAGCATGGTCGTAGCCGAAAAAAGCGGCTCCATGGGCCTGTATTTCAACGGCCTGCCGCTGGGATTTCTGACCGTCAAAAACGGCCGCGCGTTGTGGTCGGACAGATAAGAAGATGAAGAATGAATAAGGAACGCTCTCTATGATCGGTATTTATCGCAAACTCGGCCGCCTGTTCGACCCCGCCAGCGGCCGGGCCGTATTTCTTCCGCTGGACCATGGCGTCGGTGAGGGCATGCTGCCCGGTCTGGAAGCCGTGGGCAAACTGGTGGATGTGGTCAAGGGCAGAAATGTCCAGGGCGTGGTGCTCAACAAAGGACCGGCCAGGGTCCACGGCGGGCTGGTGCCTCTCGAGACCAACGTGATCGTACAGCTGTCGGGCGGCACCAAGCATGCCATACCGCCCTACGGGCGCACCGTGGTCTGTTCCGTGGGCGAAGCCTTGCGCCTGGGCGCGGACGCCGTGTGCATGCAGATCAACATCGGCAATGATCTGGAAGACCGCATGCTGGCCGATTTCGGGGCCATGGCCGACGACGCCCACCAGCAAGGCCTGCCGGTGCTGGCCATCATCCAGCCGCGCGGCGGCCACATCGTCAACGAACACGACCAGAGCCTCATCGCCCACTGCATCCGCCTGGGCTCGGAACTCGGCGCGGATATCACCGGCGTGCCCTACTCCGGCCACGCCGAAAGCTTCGAGGCAGCCATAGCCTGCTCCGACGTGCCGGTGCTGGTCACCGGCGGGGCGGGCAAAGGCGACTTCAAACGCTTTCTCACCGCCATGGGCGAAGCCATCACCTGCGGCGCGGCAGGGCTGTGCGTGGGCCGCAACATCTTCCAGAACGCCGACCCCGGCCTGGCCCTGGACCAGCTCATCCAACTGGTGCACGGCCAAACCCCCGAGGAATAAGAGGATGAGCAAGGGGGCGCCGCCCCCTTGACCCCCGCTGGGGGTGCAGGGCACCCCCAGACCCCCCTAATATTTTGCACGCCGACGGAGTGTTATGCGCCGACGCAAAGCTAAATGGGGGGTCCGGGGGGCCAATGGCCCCCCGGCGGGGGAGTCCAGAGGGGATTACGAAAGCTAGCCTCGCAGAGGCGTAGCAGCCCGTTTCGAACGCAGTGCAGCGCCCCCTCTGGCCGCCGGAGGCCCTTCCCTTCTTCTACAAGGCGGCTTCAGGGGTGTCGAGGATTCGGCGGGCCAGAAGGACGTCTTCGCTGATGCGAGCTTTGAGTTCGTCGATGCCGGAGAACTTCTTTTCACTGCGCAGGCGTTGCACGAAGTGCAGGTCCAGGCGCTGCCCATAGATATCCCCGGAAAAATCAAGAATGTGGGCTTCCACGCTCAGGTGATCGCCGCCGAAGGTGGGATTGAGGCCGATATTGGTCACACCGGGCCAGGAGCGCTGGCCTTTGCTCACCCAAGTGGCGTAGACGCCGGGTTTGGGCAGCAGTTGGTCAGGGACGCTCAAGTTGGCGGTGGGAAAACCCAACAGCCTGCCTCCCCGGTTAGCACCGTGGATGACCTCGCCGCGCACCCTGGGGAAGCGGCCCAGCAAGGCGCGGGCGTCCCAGACGTCCCCGGCCTGGAGCATATCCCGGATGCGAGTGGAACTGACCACCGCGTCGTCGATGAGCACCGGTCCAAGCCGTTCCACGCTGAACCCCTCGGCCTTGCCCATTGCGGCCAGGGTCTCGAAGCTTCCGCTGCGGCCTTTGCCAAAAGCCCAGTCGTGCCCCACGATAAGTTCGCGCATGCACAGCCCCTCCAACAGAAGCTCCCGCACGAAACGCTCGGCTTCCATGGCCGCCAGGGCGCGGGTGAAGGGCAACACCAGGCAGATTTCGATTTCAAGTGCGGAGATAAGCTCCAGCTTCACGTCCAGGGTGGTCAGCCGGGGGGGATCTTCCTTGCCCAGCAACACCCGGCGCGGATGGGGCTCGAAGGTCATGACCACGCTGGAAAGCCCTTTGGCTTTGGCGCGCTCGCGCACCCGGCCCAAGAGCTTCTGGTGGGCCATGTGCACTCCGTCGAAATTACCGATAGTAAGCACGCACCCGGAAAGGGCGCCTTCCAAGTCTTGCAGGGAGCGAGCGATAATCATAAGAAACGTCCAGAGGGTTTGCTTGTCACGCCTGACTGCCTATCCCAAAGGGTCTCAGGGTTCAACCGGCGGTTTTTTACGAAGCCCCTGACATTTTTTTAGCCAGCAACAAAAAAACGCTTGCCAATCGCAGGGGTGCAAGATAGATAGCTTCTCCCGCTGCCGAAGTGGTGGAATTGGTAGACACGCTAGGTTCAGGGTCTAGTGGGGGCAACTCCGTGAAGGTTCGAGTCCTTTCTTCGGCACCATTTGATGATTCGGGGACGTCCAAATAAGTACGTAACCCCTTGAAAATCCGCACAAAGCCGGGCCAAGTTGGTCCGGCTTTGTCCGTTTTGGTGCGTTGACATCCGATTCCGTTGGGGGCAAATCTGGGGGCAAGCTGACAAGGTTCGAGTCCCGCACTCGATGGAGGAACAGCGCCATGTCCAGGCCCACCAAGCCGTTGACGGATGTTGCCATTCGGAACGCCAAGCCCCGGCCCAAGACTTTCAAGCTGGCTGACGGGGGCGGGCTGTACCTGGAGGTTATGCCCGCTGGTGGGAAATCCTGGCGGATGAAGTACCGGCATCATGGTGTTGAAAAGCGGGTGAGCTTCGGCATGTGGCCCGCCGTAGGGCTTCAAGAAGCTCGAAAGCTCAGGGATGAGGGCAAGGCGCTTTTGGCTCAGGGAATAGACCTTGCCGAGAAGCGCAAGCAAGACAAGGCCGATACAAACGCTCTCGCCGTCGAGGCGGCCACCACCTTGGAAACCGTTGCCAAAGAGTGGCATGCCCGCCAATCCCGCCGTTGGAGCGAAGACCATGCAGCCCGGATCATGCGGCGCATGGGTAAGCACCTCTTCCCGCGAATCGGCTCTTCCCCTATCGCATCCTTGACCGCGCCCGGACTCATGACGCTGCTTCACGAGATCGAAGGGCGCGGACATTACGAAACCGCGCACCGGCTCCGGCAATACCTGGAAGCCATCTTTGCCTACGCCATCGCCAGCGGCAAGGGTGTGGACAACCCGGCGGCCAGTATCGCCAAGGCCATGACCCCGCACCGGGCGGAACACCGGGCGGCCCTGGTGAGTGTGCCGGACGCATCCCGTCTTTTCCGGGCCGTTTGGAATTGCGATGGCAGGCCCGAAACCGTGACCGCTTTGAAACTGCTCTCCCTAACGGCCTGCCGCCCAGGCGAAGTCCAGAAAGCCGCGTGGGTTGAGATAGATTTGAAAGCCCCTGGTGGCCCACTGTGGACGATTCCCGCCAGCAAGACCAAGATGCGCCGGGACCATTGCGTACCGCTGTCTTCCAAGGCCGTGGATATCATAGAGGCCATCCGGCCCTTGACCGGCACAAGCCCCTACCTCTTCCCGCACATGACCGACAATCAACGCCCCATGAGCAATGTTGTGCTCAACAACGCCTTGCGCCGCTTGGGATTCGGTAAGGATGAGACATGCGCTCATGGCTTCCGCTCCACCTTTTCCACCTTGGCCCGCGAAACAGGGTGGGCGCACCACGTTATTGAGGCCGCGCTTGCCCACGTCCAGGGAAGCACCGTGGCCCAAGCCTATGACCGGGCGCAATATTTGACTGAGCGCCGGAAGCTCATGAACTGGTGGGCGGACTACCTGGACGCCTTGAAGGCCGGGGCAAAGGTGACGCCGCTGCATAGCGGGAAGACTGGTACAAGTGAATGAACCCGCCCGGCGTGGGCGTATTCATAAAACGCCCCGGAAGGGGTGAGCCGGTGGCCCTTGCGGACATCCTCAACCTGTTCGGGCGTGAACTGGAAGACATCGCCAGCCGCTTGGATGATGTTGCCACTTTAACGCCATAGCGGTAAAAACCGACACTTCCCCGGCCTAGGGGCGGGCTGATCCCCCGCCCTGAAAACCCGTTTCCCTGACGGACTGGCCGGGGTTCATTGCAGGGGGAGCGGAGGGGGCTTGGGATGAAGCCGGACAGCATTGACTATATTAAATTCTGGGAATTCTGGCGTTGGCAATACGTATCAAGAAACAGTATGTATATAAATGACTATATTGACTGCTTTTCTTCGTTTCAGGTGATGTTATATGTGGATTTAGAGGTGCCGCCTGGGCTGTTTACACGGGATGAAATTGAAAACTTACTTCTACATGTTACAGCTATTCCCACATGGCACCCTGCGTACTGCACGAGTGAATTCATTAAAATTATTGACAGTAAATGCGGAGATGGTTTTTTTTATTCTTACTCTGAAGGATATAGCAGGATGGGAAGCCTGTTTAAGTGGCGAAAGGATAATATTTATCCATTTTCAATAAAATACAAAATGCGACCACGCCCTGTATCCGAAAAAATTGATTCAACTTTTATCATGGCTGTGTTCCCTTTCGGTGTTGAAACTTGTAGATTGCTCCCCATGGAGGCAGCCATGGACACTGAACAATTCCTATCGCTTCTCGCCAGCCTTGAACGGTTGACCACAAACCAACGGCTCCAGCTGGCCGAGGCGC
>JBBRUD010000034.1:0-39711 GCA_038248065.1 Desulfovibrionales bacterium
ACCATCTGGCTGAGCGTGTCCGGGCGGAATGGTGAAGGCGATTAGCTGCGGTTAAAGCGATACCGTTTTGGGGGCCTCGCGTGCCTACGCGCCAAATGATGCGCTCGCACGCGCCCGGGGCTCCTGCTCCATCCACTTCGTTGAAGTCCATCTGAAACGATTGCAAAGATTGTCGGCAATGCCGAGCCAGTCCGTCACTTCAACCAGCGTAAACAAGCGACCTTCGTGAATGCGGCCAGCCAAGTCGATACAAGAATTGATAAGGAGTCGAGTAGCACCATGATTTCCCGCAGTGCCCTCTTGATGGTTGCGGAAGCTCGATTGGTTTGGCGTAGTTCGGTCAAGACGTAAAGATTGGGATAGAAACCAGGGGGGCCGGTCGAGCGGTCGACCAACACCGGCAGTCGTTCACCGGCTGGCACAAGCAATGTTTTTACGGCGAATCGTGACATGGATGTTTACACTTTTAGTGGTATACGGCTGACAAAACATAGGTCCATCCTCAGAAAGCTGTCACCAACAAAAAGGCGAAGTCATTTCGATGACTTCGCCAAATATGTTTACAGATTATATTCTGGTATTCCCTAGAACGGCACGTCGTCCATGCCCGAGGCTTCAGAGGGAAAAGCCGGGCCGAGGTCGTCTTCGCGGGGCTGCTGCTGGGGGCGTCCGCCGCCGCGCTGCTGCTGGCCCTGGTTCTGATACTGCTGCCCCTGATTTTGCTGGCCCTGGTACTGCTGCTGCCCCTGATTCTGCCCTTGGTACTGCTGCCCCTGGTTCTGCTGGCCCTGATTCTGGCCGTAATCCCTGGGAGCGGCCTCGGTGCCGCCCTTGGAGTCCATGAACTGCACAGTATGGCCAGGGGCGGAGACGATGATTTCCGTGGTGTAGCGCTTCTGGCCGTCCTTGTCGTCCCAACTGCGGGTGCGGATGGTGCCTTCCACATAGACCAAACGGCCCTTGGACAAGTAATTCCCGCAGAATTCTGCGGACTTGCCGTACACCTTCACCCGGTGCCACTCGGTCTGTTCGACCTTCTGGCCCTCTTTGTTCTTATAGGAATCATCCGTGGCCACGGTGAATTCGGCCACAGGCGACCCGGAGGGCAGATAGTTGAGTTTGGGGTCCTGGCCAAGTCTGCCAATAAGAATAACTTTGTTCACGCTTCCGGCCATGGCCGCACCTCCGGGGAATATTGCGCTTGCTGGATTAGAATTTCATGCCCGCCCGGCTTTCCAGGTCAGCCAGGGCGTTTTCGATCTGCACGGTGATCTTGTTGGCCAGGGACGGGTTCCATTCGCCAAGCGCGCTCGCCAGCTCGGCGGCGAGTTCCTTGGCCTTGAGGGCGCCGGGCAACAGGGCATCGACTTTGGCCTTGGGCACGTCCTCGAAGCGCAGGCGCGACACCAGTGTGTCCACAAGTTCCAGCACCCCGCGTTTGGCCGGGGCGTAATCATTGGCCGGGGGCCAGGCCAGCTCGGAAAGCTCCGGCCACTTCTTCTCCACGACACTCACGTCAGGAGTGTAGACCATAACCCGCACCTGCAGAATATCGCCCATTAGTCGCGCTCCTCCCAGTCCGACTGCACCCGGTTGACCACATCGCGAATGACATCCATCTGGTCTTCAGGGCAGACGCTGATGAGAGGCTGTCCGATGTCCACGTTCTGGTCGTGAGTGAAATAGACCGCGTAGATAATGCCCTCTGGCCCGGAATAGGCCAGGGCTTTTTCACGCTTCATACGCGAAACAATGAACAAGTCCATGCCGTCCTTGACCCGCAACGACTGGGGGCCGGAGGATTTGATCTTCTTGTCGGCCTCGGGGGCGAAGTAGAACTTGGCCCGCTCCGGCGCATTGAAGAGAAAGAGCACCTTCTTCAGGATGTTCTGGGTCACTTCCTCCTTGGTGAGAAAGTGGCGCAGCACCATGAGCGGGGTGCCAGCCTCCACGAACTTGCCGTTCAGATGGGCGTGAACAGTCTCGACTTCGCCCTTGCGGTTACAGAAAATGCTTTTGATGTTGCGCTCGCGCTCCAGGGTGGCCAGCACGGAACCGGGTTTTTCCTTCCAGGTTCCTGAAGGAGCCTGGACCCTGGTCCCACCGCCTGCGACCTTGAACTGCACCACCCCGCAATGGGGGGCCAGCACGGCAACCTCCTCGAATGGCGAGGCCTTGATTTCCTCAAGGATGGCTTTCACGTCCTGCACGGGGGTATCCCTTTAACGATAGTAGAGGTTGCGGCCGCCAATGGTCTGGAAGGCCTGCACCAGGTTGTTCTTGATCTCGCGGCGGTCCCAGATGCCCTGGATGTGGCCGCGAGCCAGGGCGTTGTAGGCCTGGTGGTAATTGGGGGGGATGTCGGTACCAGTGGTTTCCTTGATGACGCCCGGCCCGGCGAAGCCGATGTTGGCCGAACGCACAGAGAACTGGTAGGGCGAACACCCCAGGAAGCTGGCCACGGGGCCGGCGTAGGAGTTGG
Organism: Desulfovibrionales bacterium; assembly: GCA_038248065.1. Lineage (GTDB taxonomy): Bacteria > Desulfobacterota > Desulfovibrionia > Desulfovibrionales > Desulfovibrionaceae > Fundidesulfovibrio. The sequence continues at coordinate 2,483 of JBBRUD010000034.1, forward strand.
TGTCGTAGAGCACCAGGTAGAGGCCGCCGGCTTCGGTGTAGCGGCGCACGGCCATGGTGACGCGGGGCATCTGGATGACGCCGTTGGTGCCTTCCTGGATGCGGATGCCCGCCGTGCCGTGCACGTAGGCCAGGAAGGGATAATGCTTCTTGCGTGCGCGGGAGAGCGCCCGAATGAACTTTTCGCCCTCGGCCGCGCCCACGGTTCCGCCCCTGAACGGAGCCACCAGCATGCCCACCACGACCTTCAGGCCGTCGATGCTGGCCTCAAAGGTCATGCAGGAGCTTTTCAGGCCCAGCTTCTTTTTGGCGGCTTCCAGCTTCTCGTCGAAGCCGGGATACTGCAGGGGATTGATTGCCTCGATTTCGGAGTTGAATTCCGCCACGGAGTTCTTATCCAGCACGTTGTGAAGAAACCACTGGTATTCCATGGGAAAATGGTGGCCGCAATACTGGCAGACCCCGGCAAAATCGCCAAAGAGATCTGGGGCCCAGAGGTCCAGGCAGCCATGGGTGGCCGCTTTGGGACAGGTGACGGATTTGTCCTCGCGGGCCTTGGGCGAGAGGTAGCCTTCGTCCCAGTCCCCGGCCAGACAGGTGCCCTCTTCGGGGCAGGACAGCTCGGTGAGCTTCTGAATGGTCTGGGTGTCCACGCCTTTGGGTTTTGCAGGGAAACGCTTGAAGGGGCGCAGCATCTTTTCCGCAACCACTCGCACCTCGGCCTCGGCTTCTTCCAGAAAGCCCTTGAGCTTTTCGCCGTAAGCCCGGGCCAGCTCGTAGCGCAGATACGAATAGGTGGACCAGGACATCTGCTGCACTGATTCGGCCATGCGCATGGAAAAGGAGGTCTTGTCCAGACAGGCCGAGCGGGCCATGTGGCGGAATTTGGAATAACGACGCCACACCAGACGCTCTGCCGCAGCTTCGTCCAAAGCCCAGCGCACGTACATGGATTCGGCCTCGGCAACCGAGACATTCTTGCGCCGCTGCAAGGCCATGGTGCGGAAGAGTTTCATGCCCCGCACACCGAGGTAGACCTCGTCGGTGGCCATGATCATTTCCTGGCGCAGGCGCTTGAAGAAATCGTAGTGGGTTGGCCGCGCGCCCAGGGGAGGTTCCTGGATGATACGGTCGATGTAGCCCATGGCCTTGTTGTCTTCGGCGGTAATTTTCAGATTCTGGGCGCAGCCCTCGATCATTTCCACCGGAGCGCGTTGGCCCTGCCGGATACCGGATTCAATGGCTCCGGCCCCCTCGGGAGATATGACCGAATAGTAGCCGTGGGAGAGCATAAGCCGCGTATCGGCCAGGGCGATGGCCTCGGCCCCGCCGGAGCCGCCCTCGGAGAAACAGGCAACCACAGGCACTTTGATGCCGGCCATCTCGTAAAGATTGCGGGCGATCTGCTGCGCCGCGCCGGGATAGTCCTCCACGGGAAATGCGCCCGGAGTGAAGACGTACGTGTGGATGGGAATGTTCTCGGTTTCGGCGACCTTCATGTACTGCAAGGCCTTGGCGTTGCCCCAGGGCTTCACCGAGCCGCCGTTGCGGAAATCCTGTCCGTGCCCTTTTTCCTGCCCGATGACCATCACCGACTGGTTGTAGACCTTATCGCCCTGCCGCCTGGTGATGTAGGCCCTGGCGATGAGCATGGACGGGTCGATAGAGTACTCGTCCTGGCCGCCGATCTCGGTGTAGTTGTCGTAGACGAATTCCAGGATATCTTTGAGGGTGACGCGCTGGGGATGACGGACGATGCGCACCTTGTCCATGGCGGTCAGCTCGTTCTCCAGTTTCTTTTCCAGGAAGACGAACAGGTCTTCCAACTGGGCGAGCATCTTGACCCTCTGGGAGAAGGAAACGTCGGCCTCACGGGCGCTGAATTCGGCCAGTTTGGATTCCAGAAGGCTTACGCCCTCCACGTCCTTCCGGCCGAAGATGTCCTTGATGTATTGCAGCCGGTCGGCCAGCTCATGCGTGCTTTTTTCAATATCCATAGGGCTCAACTGCCCCGCCGGTCATCCCAGCGGGTTTGGCGTTATCCACCGGACCTAGAATACCAGGATGCCGGCGGTCTTCTCCCTCAGGAAGGCAATGTTGGACTTCATGGGCGCGCCGTCCTGGTCCTGGCCTTCGAGGATCAGGGTATCCAGGCAACGGCTGCCGCGCTCTCTGGCTTCGGCCAGGTCCTTCCCCCAGACGATGGCCAGGGCCAGGTTGGGGTCGTATTCCGTAGGAATGACATAGGGTTTGTCAGTGGGAATCTGGGAATGAAACTTCAACCAGGGCTCTTGCGGCGGAATGAACCGGTCGATGCGGCCCACCCAGGGGCTGAACTTGTTGGCCGGGTCTTCGGCGATGATGCGGTATTCGATGCCCACGCCCGCGAAGGTGATGTCCTCCTGGGTGTAGCCCATGGGCTCGCCTAGGCCCATGCGGATCTGCTCCGCGATGATATCCACGCCGTCCTTGCCCCGCAAGCGGGCGATGGCTGCGGAGACGCCGTTTTCCACCTGGATGCGGGTGTTGACTTCCATAAGGAAGGGCTGCCCGGCAGGGGTGACGATCCACTCCCAGGTGCCCACGTTGTCGTAGCCCACCTCACGGGCGATGGCCAAGGAATGGGCGGTGATATCCGCAAGCAGCTTGGCCGCGTCGAAACTGTAGGAAATATCGCCCGGAGCAAAGCCGGGGGCGATTTCCACGCGTTTCTGACGCCCGGTGGACTGGATGGTGCAGTTACGAGTGCCGAAATGGGCGATGGAACCGTGCCTGTCCGCCGCCACCTGCACTTCAAGGTGGTTGAAAGAGAAAATACGCTGCTCAATGAGCACGCCTTCGTCGTGGAACTGGCGCTTGGAATAGTTGCGAATACGGCGATACACAGTTTTGAAGTGGTCAATATTCATGACCTCTTCAATGCCCATGCCGCCACCGCCCGCCGAGGCCTTCACCAGCACGCGGGCGTTGTCTATGCCCTGCTCGGCCTGGAAGCGGAACAGCGAATCCGCGATTTCCTCGGCTTCGAGTTCCTCATAGACCGGCCGGTCGGAACCTGGCACCGTGGGCACGCCGATGCTTCGGGCCAGCCGTTTGGTGTTGATCTTGTCGCCCAGCGTGCGGATGATCTTCCAACTGGGGCCGATGAACACCATGGGCCGGGTGCGTTCCGAAACACGGCGGGCAAAGCGGTAATCCTCGGCAAAGAACCCGTAGCCGGGATGAATCGCCGTCGCGCCGGTATGGTCCGCCGCAGCCATGAGTTCATTGGCATCGTGGTAGGAACTGACACGCAGGGCTTCGCCGCCAAGTTCTTTGGCCAGGGTGATGTGCCCGGAGGCTTCATCCTCTTTGGCGTAGACGCAAACAAAATCCAGGCCCAGCTTATGACAGGCCTGGATAATGCGCATGGCGATTTCGCCCCGGTTGGCCACCAATACTTTATGTTTTTTCTTTGCCGTCAAGGGATAATCCGTTGGTTTTACTCTTGCTGATGGCGCGTTTCTGAACTTCCAGCACCAATTTGTCCAGGCGTTCTTCCTGGCGTCTGGTCAAATCCTCGAAAAACAAGCCGGCCAGGCCTTCCTGGTGTCTGGAAACCTTGGCGCGCACATCACTTAAAAGGTGCTTTTCCATAAGTGCCAGGTCAAGCGTCACAACGCCGTCGATGGCCACGAGGCCGTCGGGGTCTTTGATGCACAGCCCGCCGGCGCTGATGTCGTTTACCGAAAAAGGCGCAGGGAAGCCATGCAGTTCGGCCATGAGCCCGGGTACCTTGGTCCGAAACCCTTTGCGCTTGATAGCCGATTCAAAAAGATACGTGAACTCCAGTTCGTTCATCCATCCTCCCATACTTCGAGGACAAAATCCAAACGTCGGTTCCTGGCCCGGTTGTCTTCCCCGGTGTTGGGGAAGACAGGTTCTAAATCAGCTAATCCGGTGGCTGTCAACCGGTTCGCTGGCACTCCCTGGGACACCAGGAATCGCAAGGCCGAAACGGCCCTGAGGGACGACACCTCCCAGTTGTCGCGAAAGCGCGAATCCTTGGCCGGAGGCGTGTCATCGGTGAACCCCCGGATGTTAACACGTTCGTTGCCATGGCGCACCAGAAATTCCTTGAGAGTCAGCAGACTTTGCTTGCCCGCTTCGGTCAATTGCACCTCGTTGCCTGTGAACATGCCATCCGTGGGCACGGAAAGGGTGAGCTTCGGTCCGGCCAGGCTGGCCTTGAAATTCTTGTCGCCCTTGCTCTCCATAAACACCCGCAGCTCGTCATAGGCTTGGCGCTGCTTGCGGATCATGGCTTCGCGCTGGCGGGATTTCTCCAGCAGGGAGTCCTCCCCTTTGGTGGATACGGGAAGTTTCGCTCCTCCGCCGCTGGTGCTTCCTTGCACTTGCAGGCGTTTGCGCACGCTCTCCAGGGTGTCGCTCACCCCCGAAGGCTGCGTCGTGGAGAGGGCGAACAAAAAGATGAAGAAACTCATGAGCAGCATGCACAGGTCTGCCAGGCTCATAGCCCAGACGTGGGGCAGATCGGCAGGGCCTTCGTCGTCGGCTTCGATCGCGTCTTCCCACTCGTCATCTGCCACGGGTGCGCTCCTTGGGGGGCACGAAGGAGGAAAGCTTCTCCTGCACCAGCATGGGATTGTTGTTTTGCAGAATGCACTTGGCCCCTTCGAAGATGATCTCCAGGTTGAGCACTTCCTGCTGAGTGCGGGCACGCAGCTTTACGGCAATGGGCAGAAAGAACAGGTTGGCCGAGAGCGCGCCATAGAAGGTTGCGCACAGGGCCACGGCCATAGCGGGGCCGATGGTTTTGGGGTCGTTCAAGCGGCCGAGCATCTGTACCAGGCCGATGAGCGTGCCGATGAGGCCGAAGGCCGGAGCAAAGGTGCCCAGGGACTTGAAGACCATCTCGCCGATCTGGTGGCGGCGTTTCATGGAATGGATTTCGATGCGCAGGGTATCGTGGATGATCTTGGGCCCGGCATTGTCGGCTATGAGCTTGCAGGCTTTCTTGAGCACCGCGTTTTCCGAACGGATGTGCTCAAGCGCCACCAGGCCTTCTCGCCGGGAGAGTTCGGCGATGCGCACCATCACCTGCACAACCTCCTGGGCGGCCACCTTGCGCGAGGCGAAAATCTTGATGCCCGCCGAGAATGCCTGTATGATTTCTTCTATAGGGTAGCATACACAGGTGGCCGCCAGAGTGCCGCCGAGAACAATCATTACTGCGGGCATGTCGACGAACTGCGTCAACGACCCACCCATGAAAATGGCTGAGAGCACTAGCACAATGCCCGTGCTCAACCCGAGAAGTGTGGCGATATCCATGGAACCCTCACCTGTAAAGGCTGTCTAGGCCATGCGGCGTACCACTATGCAAAATGCTGATTGCGTCGAGCGCTCCTCGGAATGGCTCCGAACACGCCTCCCGAAAGGCTTTACTCCTCAAATCGCCCTCGTGCTTGGTACAGGTCTTGGCGGCATGGCTGCCTCTGTACACGAATTGGCCGCTTTCGCCTACGGGGAAATACCCGGCTTCCCCACCCCCTCGGTGGAAAGCCACCAGGGCCGGGTATCGGCCTGCCGATTCTCCGGGCGGGACACCCTGCTTTTTGCCGGGCGCCCACATCTTTATGAAGGCCGCACCGAGGCGGAGGTCTGCCAAGCTGTGCGGGTGTCCAAGTCCCTGGGAGCCTCAACTCTGGTGATCACCAACGCCAGCGGAGCGCTCAACCCCCTTTTTTCGGCCGGGGACCTCATGCTCATCACCGACCACATCAACCTCACTGGCCGAAACCCTCTTATCGGCCCCAATGTGGACGGCTGGGGGCCGCGCTTTCCCGATATGAGCCGGGTGTACTCGCCACGACTGGCCGCCCTGGCTCTAGCCAAGGCCACGGAGCTTTCCCTGCGCCTGGAGCGCGGCGTCTATGCTGGAGTGCTGGGACCAAGCCTGGAGACACCCGCCGAGACGCGTTTCCTGCGCAACGCCGGGGCCGACGCCGTGGGCATGTCCACGGTGATGGAAGTGATTGCGGCCAAACATCTGGGCATGGAGATACTTGGCCTGTCCTGCCTGGTAAACCAGAACCTGCCGGACTGCATGGCCGAAGTGAGCCTGGAGGAGATCCTGGCCGTGGCTGAAAAGGCGGGGGAAAAGCTTGGCAGGCTGGTGGAGGCGGTGCTGGGGGAAATCTAGTCGCGCACGCCGATGATTCCCCGCTTGCCCAGTTCGCGCAGGAAGGCGGCCACGGCCAGCTCGGCCTCGCGCAGCGGCAGCTGGTAGCGCCCGGCCATGGCCTGGGCAAGATCGCGAACAGTGCGCTCCCCGTCAACAAGGTTCCAACAGAACGCGCCCAGCTCGTCGAGTTCAAGCTTTCTGACCAGGGGTTTGCCGTCCCAGGCACCCAGGCGTTTGGCGACGCCGGAAAACCAGGGTTTCATGGAAGTCAGGTAGTGCAGGCGCACCAGCCCGCTTGGCAGGGTTTCCTCCCGTACCAGCGAGTTGCGGGCCGGGCGCATGGCCAGGGAGCGCTCACGACCGGATTCCGGCGCTTCGGACGGCCCCTGAACGCCGGATACGGGGGGCGTTCCAGCCGAGCCCGACGCGTCGGAGGCATGAGGCCCGCTCGAGACCGCGGGCACACCTGACGCACCGCGGGCTTTAGCGTCGCGGCGTTTCCGGGAGGCGCGGGAAGAGGCCGGTGCCGCCGCAGGCGCGGGCTTTGGCTCAGGGCGTTTGAACCACCACATAGTTTCGGCAAATCTCCTCAAAGGTTTGCGGTTCAAGGCCGCCGGAATGGCTGGCCGAAACGGCCAGAATTTTGGACGTGTCCGGCTTCCAGGCCATGGCCGGACGCCACTTGGCAGGCGAGTACACCCTGGAGAACACAGCCCGGAACGTACCGGCCAGGCCAGGCAAACGGTAGCCGCCGCACGCGGCAGCTTCCATGCCGTCCAGGTCCCCTGCCATCCAGGCGGTTTTGCTTCCCATGGTGGGGGCGAAAACCTCAGAAGCCCAGGTGGTGAGCGCCTTACCGCGCAGGATAACCTCTGCAGGGGCGAAGCGGGAATAATCCAGCGAGTCGCCGCCACAGCGATACTGCACATGGTAATGCCCCAGGGTGATGGAAAAATCCGCCAGCCTGAATCCCGGCGGCGCAAGGGCGCGGATATCGTACAGGGACAGCAGGCCAGGCTCCCGGTCCGACAGCGTCAAGGCGATCTGCGCCCAATCCGGGGCGTCCGAAGCCTCCGTGTCAGTCCGGCGGGAATGCGGAACAGCCAACACGGCCATGCCCGCTCCCGGCAGCACGAACAACACCCCTTCTCCGGCCTCATCACCCTTGCCGCCTTTTTTTCCGCCATGCCCCGGAGGCGCGCAGGCCAGGGCCTTGGCCTCAACCGGAAGCCCATCCAGCACGGAACGCACGGCAGGGCCGGAGGTGCTTTCCTTGCCCAGCTGTTTCTTGCGGGCCAGACGCTTGAGGGCCTTCTCCGGGGCGAAGCCCTGGGGCACCCGCTGCCAGCGCAGTTCCAGGCGCGGCCCCGAGGCGTCCTCAAGCAACATATAGCCTTTGCCCAGCCGGGCAGGCTCCCAGGCGACCGGTGTGGTCAGGCTCAGGCCGTCCCAGGCAAGAAGACGCGTTGGAGAAACACTCATTGGCGGGCCGCCAGAACGGCGTCCGCTCCAGGAAATTCGTCCTGGCCGGGCTGCCATGGCGCACGATGACGCAGAAAAGCGCTCATACCAGACTCAGGTTGGTCACCTCGGGCGGGCAGGATAACCGCACCGGCAGGCCGGAATACCCCAGACCCGGCGTCAGCAGCACCCGACGGCCGTCCACGGTGCACAGACCAGGAAGAATGCGGCGATCCGCCTGATTGACCAGCCCCCCGATTCCGGGAAAGCAGATCTGGCCGCCGTGGGTATGGCCAGACATGGTCAGCCAGGGAGCCAGCGGGGCCGGAATCCTCAACGCCACGCCGGGATGATGGACCAGCACCAGAGCTGCGGCCGGGTCGGGCGCGGCTTTCAGAGCCGCAAAGGAAAAGTCATTTTCGGTCAGATCCGGCAGGCCGCAGAGGTGCACGCGGCCCCACGGCCCGTCCAGCGCCACTGTCTCGCCGCGCAACACCCGTATTCCCTGGCCGCGCTGCCAGGCGGCCAAGGCACCGGGATCAATGTAACAGTCATGATTGCCCAGCACCGAGTACACCGGAGCCTGGGCCGTCAGGGCCTGAAAGAAGGCCTCGGCCTCGTGCATGGCGGAAAGTTCGTGCTCCACCAGATCGCCGCCGAAGAAGATGACATCCGGGGCGAAAGCCCGCACATGGCCCAGAGCCTGGGTCAGATACTCCTGCGGGAGGAAGAACCCGGCGTGGAGGTCGGAGAGCAGGCTGATGCGCAACTCGCGGCCCGCCCGCATGCCGGGAGGCCCGGGCAGCCGGATGTGGCGCGCCTGCACATGACCGGAATCTCCCGGGTTTCCCATGTCGGCCGCAGCCGTCACGCCGCCTGTGGCCAGAAAGACGGAGGCAGCAAGAAAGCGCCGCCGTCCAGGCCGGTGAGACATGGGAGAATCGCCGGGTGCGAACCGGGCGGCCAGCAGCCGGGCTCCGAGCACTGCGTCCTGCACCACAAAGGCCGCAAAGACGCAGGCATAGGCCAGTAGCAGGTATTTTTTCTCAGAAGAACTCAAAACGATAAACACGGCAACCGCGACAAGGCAAAGCAGCCCCCGAACTTTGCGGTACGTGCTGCGTTGGCCTGGGGAAAGCAAGGCACCGTAACGGTGCAGCAGGAAAAGCCCGCCGAACACGAGAAGAAGAGCCAGGGGGAAAAGCAGCAGGGCGGCAGGATGCACGCCTTTGAAGCCCAGTAACACCATGCGTTTATCCTTCGCGATATAACCAGCGTATGCCAGTGCATTTTGCCAGATTCGCCCCTGTCTGTCCATGTTCCAGGGCTTTACCCCGGCGGACTTGAAGGCTATAGGCAGTGCATATGAAAATTGTCGATTTCAACAGGTTGCGCCTGCGCATCATCCTGATCACCATCAGCTTTTCGCTGTTTCCCCTGATCATTCTGGGTATTGGCATCAACAAAAAGTTTTCCAGCTCCTACTACGGCACAATTGAGAGCAGCCTGCGTATCCTGGCCGAAAGCAAGCAAGCCTCCATCGACCTGTTCTTGTCTGAGAGGGTGGCTCAACTGTCTTTGCTCTCCAACTCCCTGGACTCCAGAAAGCTCAACGATCAAGGCGCCTTGGAACGATTGCTTGCCCAAATTCAAAGCCAGACGCACTCCTACATCGATATCGGCATCATCGACACCGGCACCGGCAAACACCTCGCCTACACCGGGCCATACAATCTGGAGAGCTTCAATTATAAGAACGAAGAATGGTTTGCCAAGGTGATGGCTAAAGGCGTCTACATTTCCGATGTGTTCATGGGCTTTCGCAAACACCCCCACATCATCATCGCGGTTCTGCACCGGGAGGGGGACAAAAGCTGGATTCTCCGGGCCACCATCGATTCCGAAATCTTTGAAGGCCTGGTGAAGCGAGTGCAGATAGGGCGCAAAGGCGACGCCTTCCTGGTCAACGCCGCCCAGATTCTCCAGACCACGCCCCGATTCGGCGGCACCGTCTTCCAGAATGCCGGGCTGCCCTTCCCCATCGCAGACCGTTTTCAAGGCGCGCATGTCGAAAGCATCGAAATGGGCTACAATCGCTATCTCTACGCCTGGACATGGCTGGACAACACCGACTGGCTGCTGGTGATCCGCGAGGACCCTGCCGAAGAACTCAGGCCCCTGCTCGACGCCGAATACCAGGTCTGGCTGCTGCTGGGCGGGGCCATGCTGCTCATCGGCATCGGCACCGTGCTGGTCACCAACAGCATGATTCGCCGCCTTGTCGAGGCGGAGCGCGAAAGAGCGGCCTTGGACGCCAACCTTACCCAATCCGGGAAAATGGCGGCCCTGGGCAAGATGGCGGCAGGCGTAGCCCACGAGATCAACAACCCCCTGGCCATCATCCGCGAGCAGGCCGGCTGGGTGAAAGACCTGTTGGAAGAGGAAGACGTCCAGGGCAGCCCCAATTTCAAGGAAATCGAACAGGCCGTGGACCGCATCGAACAGCACGTGGAGCGGGCCAAGAACGTCACCCACCGCATGCTGGGCTTCGCCCGGCGCGTGGAGCCGACGACCAGCACCATCCACATCAACGCCCTGGCCACCGAGACCCTCAAATTCCTTGAGACCGAAGCACGCCACAGAAACATCGACATCACCATGGCTCTGGCCGACGCCCCGCCCTGCACGGTATCCGATCAGGTCCAACTGCAGCAGGTGCTCTTGAACCTCATAGACAACGCCATCGACGCCATGGGCAAAAACGGACGGCTGACCATCGCCACCGCCCACCACCCGGAAAGCCATGAACTTTCCGTGGCCGTCACCGACACCGGTTCCGGCATCCCGCCGGATAAGCTTGAAAAGATTTTCGACCCTTTCTATACCACCAAGAAGCTTGGCGAAGGCACCGGACTCGGACTGGCCATCGCCTACGGCATCATGGACAAACTCGGCGGGCGCATAACAGTGTCCAGCGTACTTGGACAGGGCAGCACGTTTACACTCTTTGTGCCGGTTCGGTAAATAGAGGCAATAATGGATACACCCAAAATTCTTGTGGTGGATGACGAGCGCGACCTGAACGAAACCCTGGTCAAACGCCTGAAACGCCGCGGATACGCGACGCACAGCGCCTTTTCTGGAAGCGAAGCCCTGGACGTGCTGGCCACAGAGGCCTTCGACGTTGTCGTGATGGATGTGATGATGCCCGGCATGGACGGCATCGAGACCCTGCGGGAAGTGAAGAAACGCCACCCCGGCGTTGAAGTGCTGCTGCTCACGGGGCATGCCTCGGTGGAATCCGGCGCGCAGGGCCTGCCTATCGGGGCCAACGACTATCTGCTCAAACCTGTGGAGTTCGACACCCTGCTTGCGGCCATCAACCAAGCCTACCAACGCAAACTGACTACAGTGTAGAGCCGAGAGACCTCACCCGGCCTATCCGGCCTATCCGGCATGGACCGCCCAAGGCTGGCACACCCCGGAGCATTCCGCAGCACCGTCCACCCACATTCTTTCAGGCGAAATTCCCCTGAATGCGACGCATTTCTTGTGCCGCACACTTGCCGCAGCGCCACTCCCCTGCTATATTGGGATTATGTCTTACATCCAACGCCCTGCTGTTCCTGGGCCATAACCTCAGACACATTGAGGATGGAGGAGGTGGACCATGAAAGTTCTCGTTGCCCTGGACCGTTCGCCGCAGACGGCAGCCATGCTTGATCAGGCCCTGAATATGGCTAAAATGTTCAAGGCGGAATGCACCCTCTACACCCTGGCGGAAGATATCCCCGACTTTGGCGAGGGAATCGCGGTCGGGCTTTCCGAGCAGATTCAGCAAGAATCCGAAAAGGCCCTGAAGGCCGCTTTGGCCAAAGCCACGGCCCTGGGAATTCAGGCGAAAACGGTTCTGGGGTCCGGAGGGTCTCCGGCGGACGGCATTCTTGACATTGCCGAGGGTGAAGGCACTAACCTGATCATCATGGGCAGCCGGACCAAATCCGGGCTGGATCGTTTTCTCATCGGCAGCGTGGCCACCAAAGTGGTCAGCCACGCCAAGTGTTCGGTCATGGTACTGCGGTAGTTTTCTTCCAGCCGGAGGGTTATTCTTTCGCCTCGATGACGAAGAATGATCCTCCGGCCTTGGCCACCTGGCGCTGCCGATCGTCCAGGAGCACGGCCTCCACGGAAAGAATCCGCCGTCCGGCATTGACCAGCCGGGCCGTGGCGGTAAGTCCGCCCTGGCGCACCGGTCGAAAATACCGCATGGACAGGTCAATCGTGGCGGTCTGACGCCCCTCGGACAGATTAGCCAACACCACATGGGCCATGGCTTCGTCGGCCAGGGCCGCCATCACTCCACCAGCCACCACCCCCGCCCCTTGAATGAGCTCCGGTCGAAAGGGCAGACGCAGCACAGCCTGGGCTGCGCTTATCTCCACTATTTCCACACCGAGAAAAGTAAAGAGCGGATTGACAACCTGCCCAGGTTTCTGGACTTCGGAAAGATAGATTTGAGGCATATCAGGAGGAAGTTCCTTTTTCTTGATGGCGTCGGCGTCCGGGCGGATTCAAATTTTCGCTCAGGCTTCCGGGCTCGAAGGGCAGAATGAAATAGAAGTTGTTGCCCAGCGGCGTGGGTTCGTAGCCCACTTCGCCGTTGTGCAATTTTACCACCTCGCGGATGAAATACAGCCCGTGACCGGTACCGTACTCGCCCTGTGCGTTACCGCCGCGATAGCCCTCGGCGAACAGGTCGTGGACTTCCTCGTTGGTCAAGGGCTGGCCGGAACTGAAGACGTTCATTTTGACGCCGAAAAGACCCGGCCCAAAATGGTCTGCAAGCACCTCCCAACCATAAGACATAAACTTGCGCCCGTAGCCGTTGGAATCCCGCACCTCCCGAGTGTACTTGACCACGTTGGAGAACAGGTTGGAATACACCTGAGAAATAAGCCCCACATCGGCCATCACTTCAATCTCGGTATCCGGCACGCCTCCCATGGAGGTATCGATTTCTATACCCCTGTCCATGAACCGGGTGCGGTACCGCTCCACCTGCTGATCGATGACTTGACTCTTGAAGTTGCATTTGCGCTTTTCCAGTACATACCGACCCTTCTCAAAGTGGCTGGAACGCAAGAGCGTCTCCAGAAACAGGCTTGTATTCTGGTAATGGCTGAAAATTTCTTTGTATTGTTCACCAATGGAGTTGTAAATATAGTCGATGTCCTGATCCAGGTTCTCCCATTCTTCATACAGGCTGTGATCCGCCTTCATGCACTCACCCATGATCTTGGACATCTTCTGTCTGAAACCGGAGAGAAGATTAATCCTGGCCTCCAGACGCTTGTAAAAGAGCTTGAAGTACATATTGGGCACAATGACATTGTGGCCGATATCCTTCACCAGGTTACGAATGAACTGGACGTGCTCGGTATTTTTCAAGCCGATGAAGCGGTTGTGCAGCTGAAAGCCGATACGGTTGGCATAGCGGCCCCAAAACAGTTTGTCGTGTTCCGAAAGCAATCCGGCGGGTGAAATTTCGAGCATGCCTATGATGTCGCCCTGCGGGGTGAAAGGAAGCTGGGACAGCAGCTCACGGTTGGCTTTGATGGGGACGTAGAACCGGTCCTCTTCCATAAATGCTGCATCACGAAAATGCCCCATCCCGGGAGGGTCGCCGCAGTCGGAAGAGCAACGATGAATCAGGCCGTGTTGCCCATCGAGAACCGACACGCGGCAATCGAGGTCGAAGAGGGACTTGGGCACCATGACGCAGACCGCGTACACTTCTTCCACACTGGAAAATTCCTGGGCAAGATCGAAAAAGATATTCAGGGCAAGGCTTTGCAGCGGGGTGAAATTATAGCTGCGGTAGCTTTCGAGCTTCTCGACAATGCGCCGGGCAACGGCATCCTGCCGGACCTGGCCTAAGTCTTGGGGAGGGCCTTCGGGAGTCTGGGATTCGGCACCGTCTGGTAAATCCATGTCCACTTCCTGGTATACGCCCGTTAAAACACTCGATTGTTTTCTACACACGAACCATGACGAAGACAAGGCGATAGGGAACTTTCCCTCCTTCATTAAGCAGCGAAAAAGCGTTTTATGCCGTATTGCAAACCAGTGTGAGGCGGGGTCGAGCCGTAGCTCTGAAGCGGCGCAGCTCGTGGATTACCCAGCCCGCACTGCCCGACTGGCGGCAGAATGTCAGCCTTGCAGCCGAATGACGGCCTCACCGGGAGCATACCCCTTCAGTTCGCCAAGCATCCCTTTGATGCCTGAGGCCAGGATGCGGGACACAAAGGGGTTCAAGGCCAGAGGGACGCCGTTCACTTCAATGGTCAACACACCGCCGAGGGCGGCGCAATCGGTTGCGGCGGCGCTGCCAGCCACGATCTCACCGGCCAGGGCGCGACAGTCGGGCCTGCCGCAGGCCCCGCAATCCAAGCCCGGCAACAGGAAGGCCCGCGGGGCCACAAGTTTGGCCAAAGCGGCGATATCGTTCACCGTGGGTATGCCTTCAACCTTGGCCTGGCCGTAGACCACCAGAGCCAGCCCGCCCGGCTCGGCACCCAGGGCGCGGGCCTCTTCGGCGTTGCCCGCAATGACGATGCGCGGCAGCACCGTAAGGGGTTTGCCCCCCTCCACGACTACGAACTCGGCACCCAGCAGCGGCAACAGGGTGTCGAAATGCCGTCCGCCCTTCCAGAACATGGCGGATTCCTTCTCGCCGATGGCCCCCACGGCGGGGGCGACATCCAGAAGCTTGGCCGTATCCGTTCCGGCCTTGTCCAAGCCATCCTGATGGGTGAACTTCATGGCTGCTGCCGGAGTGCCCTGCTCCGCCAATTCGCGAATGAGGGCCACTGCGAGGCTGGTCTTGCCGGAATTCTTAAAACCCACGATGTTTACGGCGCGCATGAAGATCCTCCTGGAGGTGTTTGCGTAAGCCCCTCTTGGGGCGTCAGTTTATACAGCACGTCGCAGACACTTTCCAGCCATTCGCGGTCATGGCTGACCACCACGGAGGTACAGCCTTGCTGCTTGCGCGCCCCCAGGATGGCGTCCCGGACGCTGACGGCGCTTTCCGGGTCCAGGCTGGCGGAGGGTTCGTCCAGCAACAGCGCCTCGGGGCGCAGAGCCAGCCGCGCGGCCAGTGCTACACGCCGGGTTTCGCCGCCGGAAAGTTCCCGCCAGGAGCGCGCACGAAATACGGTTGGAGCAAGCCCCACCAGAGCCAGGGCCTGATCAACCAGAGCCGGATCCTTGCGGCCCCGAAGCTTCAAGCCATAACCTGCGTTGGCCGCGACCGAGAGTTTGAGCAGGGCCGGGTCCTGAGGCAGCAAGGCAGCCCGGCGGCGCAGGGCCGGGTCGCAAAATGCGGCAGGCTGCCCAAGAAAACGCATGTTTCCTTCATCCGGGGCCAGCATAAACGCCATGATGTACAGCAGCGTGCTCTTGCCCGCGCCGTTTGGCCCGAAAATCCCGGTGATGCTTTCCGGCTCCACGCGAAAACTTTCCACGGTGAGCGCGGTGCGTTCGCCAAAGTGGTGCTTAAGCCCCTCAAGTTCAAAGACAAACGGCTTCATGCTCCGCTCCGGCGGCGCAGAACGGCCAGACAAACGTTGACTGCCAGGGCGATGAGCAGCAGCACGGCACCCAAGGCCAGCCCCGTGGCCACCTCACCCTTGCCCGTCTCCAGGGCGATGGCCGTGGTGATGGTGCGGGTGTGCCATTTGATGTTGCCGCCCACCATCATGGAGATACCCACCTCAGAAACAACACGACCGAAGGCGGCCACTGCCCCGGCCATAACCCCGAAACGGGCCTCGCGCAGAACGCCCGCAAGCATCTGGAAGCGGCCGGCCCCAAGGCTCAACAGGGCCAGCCGGAGGCGCGGGTCCATTTCCTCAACGGCAGAGGCGGTCAGGCTGATCACCATGGGCAAGGCCAGCATGGCCAGGCCGATGCTCATGCCCGGCACCGTGAAGAGCAACTCCAGAGAGCCCAACGGCCCCTGGCGCGAGAGCATAAGGTACACCAGAAGGCCGATGACCACCGTCGGGAAGGCCATGAGGGTGTCGCTCAGGGTCCTGAGCAGCCGCTTGCCGGGAAAGCTGGCATAGCCCAGCAGGAACCCCAGGGGCAGCCCGGCAAGAAGCGCCGCCGTCATGGCCAGGGCAGTGGAACGAAGGGTGGCGGCCACCGCGGAATAGGTTTCGGGATCGCCCGTTGCCAGCAACCGGGCGGCCGTCTCAACCCCTTCGAGGATGTAGCTCATTTATTTGGCGGCGTTGGGAAAGAACAGCTGCTTGCCCTCCAGCTTGAATGCGGCGATGCACTGCTGCCCTTCGGGAGAAACAATCCATTTAGCGAAGGATTCCGCCAATTCCTGCTTAATCTTTGGGCACTTGGCCGGGTTCAAGGTAACCACCGAATACTGGTTGCGCAGGCTGGGATCGCCCTCGACAGCAATGGCGGTTTTGGCACCTTCGGGAGAAAGCTCAAACTTGATGTAGGTGCCGCGGTCCGTCAGGCAGTAGCCGCCCTTCTCCACCGCCATCCGCAACGACTGGAGCATGCCCTGGCCGGTGGAGACATACCAGGCCTGCTTGTCTGGGGTTTCGAGGCCAGCGGCCTTCCACAGGGCCAGTTCAGCCATGTGCGTGCCCGACTTGTCGCCACGGCTGACAAAGATGCCCTGGCCCTTGGCAAGGATCTTCAAAGCCGAGGCGGCATCCTTGCCCTTAAGCTTGAGCGGGTCCGCCTTGGGACCGACAATGACGAAATCGTTGTACATGACCTCGGAGCGTTTCAGGCCAGCTCCCTCGTCCATGAATTTCTTTTCGGCGGCCGGGGCATGCACGAAGAGCACATCGGCGTCACAGTTTTTGCCAATCTCCAGAGCTTTACCGGTGCCGGTGGCCACCCAGCGCAACTCTATTCCGGTTTTGGCCTTGAAGGCCTTGGCCAGTTCAGGCAAGAGGCCGGTATCGTCAGTGCTGGTGGTAGTGGCCATCATCAACACGGCAGGGTCGGCACTCCAGGCGACCGGGGCAGCCAACAGCACAAGGGCCATCACCAGGGGAAACACTACTCTCGGGAAACTGGTCATGCGATCCTCCATACAAATTGTTATTCACCCCCTTGCCAGCAGTACATCCTTTAAGTCAAGGTTGGCATATGCAAACGCAAAACCCCGGATTAGCCCAACTGCCCTGCCGTCAGTACAAAAACGGTTCGTGGCGGCGTTTTGAGGATGAGGCCGCCCCTGAGGTTGCCGTGAGCTTGGCCGTGGACGGCGCAGGCGAGCGCACCCTCTGGGCCTTCCCCAGCCAATTGCACGATCTGGCCTTGGGACACGCGCTCCTGGATATCTGCCCCAAGGGCATGATCCCGGAAATGGTCGAAGCCGGAGAGCGCGCCTTCCGGGTGCGCCTGAAGCCCGGCTCGCCCCTTCCCGCGCCCGCCTGGCCCGGCGCGCTGAGCGCAGCGGATATCCTGGCAGGAGCTGCCAAATTTATGGAACTCGGCGGGAACTGGGAAGCCACCGGGTGTTTCCATCGGGCCGCCCTCTTCGACCCAGAGGCCAAAACGTTCATTCACCACGTGGAAGATATCGGCCGACACAACTGCCTCGACCGTTTGGCGGGCTGGGCGCTGGCGGGTGCGGTCCCCTTGAACGGCGGAGTGCTGTTCGTCACCGCCAGGGCTACGGCTTCCCTTACGGCCAAGGCCGTACGGACCGGATATGCCGTGATGGTCAGCCGTTCCGCAGTAACAACCGCCGGAATGGAATTGGCGCGAGAGGCCGGCCTGACCCTGATAGGGTTCTCGCGGGAAAACCGTTTCAGCGTGTTCACCGATACGAAGAGCAGAGTTTCGGAGAAATGATGCGTAACCGGAACGCCAATGAAACAGTCCCGGAATGGGCGGTCATACTCGCCGGAGGCAAGAGCCTGCGTCTGGGACAGGACAAGGCCGCCCTGATCATGGGAGACAAAACCCTGTTGGCCCGTATTGCTGAACTGGCCGGACAATTCTGCCCCAACCTGTGCGTCAGCGGTCGCGACCCTGCCCCTCTGGGCGTCATGGCCACCTGGTGCCCAGACCAGACCCAAGGGCTCGGCCCCATCGGGGGAATCATGACCGCACTGGAGCGCTTCGCCGCCCCCTGTCTGGTGCTCTCCTGCGACCTTCCCTTCCTTGACGGCCCCACCCTGATGCGGCTGCTCGCAGCCTGGCGGGACAAGCCTCCCCATGCGGTAATGACCACCTTCGAGCAGGCAGAGACAGGCTTCATCGAAGCCCTGGTGGCTGTCTATGAGCCCACCGCCCTGCCGGTACTGAAAAGCGCCGTTGCAAACGGCTGCTACAAGCTTTCCCGGGCTATCCCTAAGGAGTTGCGTTATTGCCACGTTTACACTGAAGGAGAAAATCAGCCTTTTTTCAACCTGAACACTCCCTGCGAACTCCAGACTCTTCAAAAAGCTCTGAACGGCAATTTCGTCTGGCCTGAACACATTGCGAGCCCCTGTGGTTGAAACACATCGGGGGGCAACGCCCCCCCGATTCAACCGATGGTACCGGCCAGGACGCCCCCCCCCAACACCCTCTTGAGGCGTTCTGTGGGGCAGCCCTCGGAGTCACCTGGGCAATGATTGCCTGGACTGGGTCTGCGCCCCTTCATTCCTGAAAGATTCGATTATGTTTTCCAACTCATGGGCACGTATGGAGAGATCAGCCACTCCTTCGGCCGAGTCGCGCATTCCTGAGGACGTGGAGGCTGTAATGCGGCTCACCTCTTCCACAATACGATTGATTTCTTCGCTGGAGGCGGATTGTTCCTCAGCGGCAGCGGCGATGCTCTGCACCTGGCCGGAGGTATCGTCCACCAAGTTGACTATATGGCGCAGGGTGCCGCCGGATTCTCCCGCCAGTTGGGAAGCCCGCTTGGCCGCCTCAGCAGCGGTTTTCACCTTTCCGACGTTGTGGGTGGTGCTTTCCTGGATAATCCTGATGGCGTCCCCCACTTCCTTGGTGGCGGTCATGGTTTTTTCCGCCAGCTTGCGCACCTCGTCAGCCACGACGGCGAACCCTCTTCCGGCTTCACCGGCCCGGGCTGCCTCAATGGCTGCGTTCAGGGCCAGCAGGTTGGTCTGGTCGGCGATATCGGAAATGACGCTCATGATACCGCCGATAGACCGGGCCTGCTCGCCAAGGCCGGTCATGTCACGCTCCAATTCCTCCGCCAGGCGGTCCACCTGACCGATAGCCTCCACAGCTCGGCCCACGACGTTTTCACCCTCCTGGGCCTTGCCCCTGGCCTGAGCGGCCTGCTGGGCGGCGTTTGAGGCGCTCCGGGCCACTTCCAGCACTGTTGCGTTCATCTGCTCCATGGCGGTGGCCGCTTCGGCAGTTCGCCTTTCCTGAACACTCATGTCCTGGCTGGTTACTTCTATCTGTTTGGAAAGTTGGGAGCTGACAGCGGAAATTCCCTGGACAACACCCTCCAACTGCAAGGCCGCCGAGGTCATACCGTCACAACGGGCACCATCGGCCTGCGAACGGGCGCTCTGGGCTTCTGCCGTTGCCGTATGCGCTTGCTCGGCCAGGGCTTGGGCCTCACGGGTTTTCTCTTCGGCTTCGGCGATCTTTTCCTTGATTGCCGTAACCATGCTGCGCAGGGCGTCAGCCAGAGTGCCGATCTCATCAGAGCGCCGCACTGTCAATTGTTCGTCCAATTTTCCACCGGCAACAGCCTGGGCGAAACCAATGGTAGTTAAGATCGGCTTGACCAGACTTCTGGCCACAAGCAGGCCTAAAGCTACCATCAACAGACCCACCACGCTGGCCGACACTACAATGCTCATGATGATGGCATTACGCGTCGTGTCGATGGCCGCCCGGTCCTTGCCGATAAACAGCATGCCACCAGCCTTGCCATTAGCCGTTATCAGCGGCCAATAGATAGTGTCGTACAGGCGGCTCAGAATAACATTCTGCGCCACAAAGGGCATGCTCTTCGACAAAACGGTGTCGAGAACCTTGGGGTTGTCCATGCGGGTGCCGACGGCGCGCTTGCCTTCGCGCATGATTGAAGTTGACATTCGCATATCGCCGTTGAAGATTGTGCACTCCACGCCCATATCCTGCTTCACCTGATCCACAAAGGCGTGGGTGCCCAGATCCTTCCCCACGGAGACGGCACCGATAATCTTGCCTTCAAAGTAAACGGGGGCACCGGACCGGACGGAAAGTTTCACCACGGTCCCCTCTTCCAGACCCACAGTATCCTTGCCGGCCAGGGCGTTCTGGATGGCCAGTTGGCTCAATGCCGAATCGCCTTTCTGCCCGGAATGCCCACGGGCAACCACCACGCCTTTGGCGTCGGTGATGGTTAGAAAATCGGCACTGGATTTATCGATGATGGATTTACCGAGCGTTTGCAGGTAGGCGTAATCCTTGCGCTCAATCGCCTGAGCGACATTGAGATTGGCGGCAATAAGGAAGGCTTCGGACAGGGCTTCCTGCTTGAGGGCATCGAGTTTGGACTGCACGGATTTCTGCCGTTCGGAGAGTTCCCGCCCGACCTGTTCATCAAAACCTGATGACAGAAAATAATACGTGGTGGCAAAAATGCTCACGCTGACCACGGCGATACAAGACACAATCAGCAGTGCGATCTTCATGGAAAAAGAAAGTCGCATATCGGCCCCCTCATACGTGCAATATTTCACAACACACCTTTACCTATCAAGATTCGACCCAAATTGTAAACACCTTGGAGTCAAACCATAACAATTGCTTCTTAGTCAAATATCAGAATAAAAAAAACCCAGCGCCTGTGAGGGCGCTGGGTTTATGTGCATGGCAAAAAGGAGGGGTTACTGCGGATTGGCCTGCTGCAGCAGCTCCATGGCCTGGAGCAATTTCGCAGCTTGCTCCTGATTGTCAACCTGACCGGAAAGGTAGGAAGCCTTCTGGGCCATTTCCATGATGATGGTGCTCAGCACCATTTTCTTGGACTTGGCGGGCAGGTTCTCCAACTCGGCCATGCGAACATCAATGGTGCCAATCTTCTGGTCAATACCAGAGATGTCGGTATGCAACACACCAATGCTCTGGTTTGCCTTGAAGAACAGCACACCAGTCAACAGCACTGCCACCAAGGCGATTAACAAAGCCATACGGCTTATATCATTCGAAGTTTTTGCATTGAGCTGTTCGAGTGTGGGCACTTCTTTAGCCTCCGCAGTTTTACGGTAATCATCCATTGAAACGACTTTTTCCTCAGCCTTCATCAGTATCCTCCTAAACGTTTCCGTAAAGACGCTGAATTGACTACAATGGTCAGGATCAATCTGGCATTTTTTTTCGGGAGTGTCTACTTCGCATTTGAGCCCGCAAAGAACCAAAAAATACAACATCGTAAATAATTCAAAGGATATACAACAATCCCTCCGAGGTAGGTTCCTCAAGCACCTCGCCTACGGCGCAGGCTAAGTCGCCAAAAGACAGCAACATGTCCACAGCCTGTTGCACACTCTCCTTGGGCACAGCAAGCAACAGGCCGCCGGAAGTTTGGGCGTCGAATACGAGATCACGCCGGACCGGGTCCACAGACTGCGAGCAATCGACACGGCAAGAGAAAAATTTTCGGTTGGCATGGCTTCCGACCGGAACAAACCCGCTGGCGGCAAAATGCATGGCCTCTGCAATCATAGGCACGGCTTGGCTGTTAAGACGGACAGCCCATCCCGAAGCCTTGGACATCTCCAGCAGATGGCCACCCAATCCGAAACCGGTAATATCCGTGGCGGCCTTCAAGCCGAGGGCGGGAATGATCACGGCCCCTGCCTTGTTCAAGCGCGCCGCCCATCGCCAGATGAGGGATTCCAGAACCTCAGGATCCCCTTCCCCGGCCTTGAGGGCTGTCGCCAACACCCCGGTACCCAAAGGTTTGGTCAAAATGAGCGTGTCGCCGGGCAGGAGTCCCTTGTTGGTAGCGAAGCTGCCGGGTTCCACCAGACCGCTAACGGACAACCCGAATTTGATTTCGTCGTCCTCCACGCTATGCCCGCCCGCCAGGGCAGCCCCGGATTCCAGCACCTTGGAGAGTCCACCGCGCAGGATGTCGCGTAAAATGGATGAAGGCGCGCTCTTGGCTGGAAAACAGACAATATTCATGGCAGCATAGGGTGTGCCACCCATGGCGTAGACGTCAGAGAGGGCGTTGGCTGCAGCTATTTGGCCGAAACGGAAGGGGTCGTTGACCACAGGCGTAAAAAAATCAAGAGTCTGCACCAAGGCCTTGCCGGGGGGCAAGGTCAGGATGGCTGCATCCTCGTTGTCCCCTGCTCCGGTGAGCAGGCGGGAATCAGCGGGGATATCGAGCTCGGACAATACGGCCTCCAGGTCCCCTGGAGAGAGCTTGGCTGCTCAACCAGCGGCCTTGACCTTGTCCATGAGTGCGAAAACCGGAGGTTTGGGGGCCAATCACTTACCGCCTTTGGAAACTTCGTCGAGGTATTCCAAAAAGAACCGAAGCACCGGAAAGACGTGGCGCTTGACGTGGCGGACAACCGAAAAAGAACGCCGCATGGTCAAGCCTTCCACTTCGACAGGAAACATGTCGCCCTGAGAAATACAGGGGTCCGCAGCAAGGCCGGAGACGACACACAGGCCGAGGCCAAGACGGGCGCACTGCACCACGGTTTCGTGGCTGCGGGCCTCAACGGCTACTGGCAAGGTACGAATATCAAGGCCCAAGGCGTTCAAGGCCGTTTCGAAAGCCTTGCGCGTACCCGATCCTTGTTCACGCAAGACCCAAGGATGGTGTGCAAGCTCATCGGGTGCAAGGCAAAACGCGCCTGAAGAGGAACGCGGCAGGTCCATCAAAGGAGAGGCTGCCACCAGCAGATGGTCTTCACGTAAAGGAACAAAAGCCAATTCTGGTTCTTCGGCCACGGCGCCAACCACGCCGCAGGCAAGCTGCCCGGCCTGGACAAGGGCAATGATATCCTGAGAATCCCCCACGCGCAGGGTAACCCGCACCCCTGGAAAGCGTTTGGTGAATCCTGCGATATAGTTGGGAAGCAAATAGGTTGCAGGAATGGTAGAGCCGCCGATGGACAATTCCCCGGCAACCTGTTTCTGGAGCAGCGCAATCTCTGCGCGGGCGTTCTCAAGAGAAGCGAAAGCCTGCTGGGCATGGCCATACAGGACGGTTCCGGCCTGGGTCGGCAGAATGGAGCGGCCGAGCCGGTCGAAGAGCTGTGTTCCAAGTTCCTGCTCCAACGAAAGCACATGGGCGCTGATGGTGGGCTGGGAAAGCAGCAGTTGCTGTCCGGCCTTGGAAAAGCTTCCGAGTTCGAACACCTTGCAGAAAGCTTCAAGACGTCTGATATCCATAGCCTCAATCCCTACTATTTAGCCGCCTGATGGTAAAGCAAAAAAAAGCGGGGCAGAAATCTGCCCCGCTTTCAGCGCCTTGGGATGGCTACTCGGCCGGAGTGGCGGCCACAGGCGCTTCAGCGCCTTCAAGCCTGGTCAATTCGATGATCGCCATGGGGGCGCAGTCACCTGCACGGGGCAAACCGAGTTTGTAGACGCGGGTGAAGCCGCCGGGCACACCGGTAAACCGGGGGGCGATCTCATCAAAGAGCTTCTTCACCAGCTGATGGTTTTCAAGCACCTTGTAGGCCAGGCGACGGGCGTGCACGTCGCCGCGCAATCCCAAAGTCACCAGGTTGTCAGCCACTTTACGCAGCTCTTTGGCCTTGGTTTCAGTGGTCTTGATGTGGCCGTAGGTCATAAGCGACCGAGCCATATTGCGGAACATGGCCTTGCGGTGGGAGCCGGTTCTTCCGAGCTTAACTCCGCCTTTGTTATGCCTCATTGGTCTGCTTCCTCTTCACCCATTCATTGTACTTCTGCTCGAAGTTATCGATACGCATGCCGAAATCGAGGCCCATGTCTTCCAGCACGCGCCGGATTTCTTCCAGGGACTTCTTACCGAAGTTCTTGGTCTTGAGCATTTCGTTTTCAGACCGCTGCATAAGCTCGCCAACCAAAGAAATGTTGGCGCTCTTCAGGCAGTTGGTCGCGCGCACCGAGAGCTCGAGCTCGTCGATGGACTTGAACAGATTGGGGTTAAGGTCATGGTCGTCGCCACTACGCGACCCTTCGGCTTCGGATTCCTTCTCGTCGAAGTTAATGAAGACCGAGAGCTGATCCTTGAGGATCTTGGCGCTGTAGGCGATGGCGTCCTCAGGCGTGACGGAGCCATCGGTCCACACGTCCAGGATAAGCTTGTCGTAGTTGGTCATCTGCCCGACACGGGCCTGATCCACGGTGTAGGCCACCTTCTTCACCGGGGTGAAGCTGGAGTCCATGGCGATCAGCCCAATTTCCTGGCTCATGCCCTCGAGCATGTCGGCCGGGACATATCCCTTGCCCATGCGCACTTCAAACTCCATCTTGAGGTCACGAGCCTCGGAGAGGGTGCAGATGTGCTGGGTGGGATCAAGAACGGACACGTTCTGGTTGGCCGTGATGTCACCGGCGGTAACCGCGCCCTGCTTGTTTACAGACAGGGTGAGCCGCTGGGGCTCTTCGGTGGTCATGGCCAGACGGACCAGCTTGAGGTTGAGCACGATGTCGGTGACATCCTCGATGACTCCAGGAATCGTGGTGAACTCGTGCTGGATGCCCTCGATGTTCACAGACACAATGGCCGCTCCCTGCAAGGAGGACAGCAGCACCCGCCGCAGGGCGTTGCCCAGGGTGGTGCCGAAACCGCGCTCCAGAGGTTCGCAGGAGAACCGACCAAAGGTGGAGCTGGACTTTGAATCGCGCGCCAACTTTTCAGGACGCACCAGCTCCGACCAATTGCGGGTGTTGATAAGCCTGTCGCCGTTACGAATGAGCATTGCGTCCTCTTACTTGGAGTACAGTTCGACGATGAGCTGCTCGTTGACGGCCAATTGGATGTCCTCACGGCTGGGCATGGCGTTAACCTTGCCCTTGAAGGCGGCGCCGTCGACTTCCAGCCAGGTGGGGCAGCCACGGCGGGCAATAACCTGCTGGGCTTCCATGATCACCGGGGACTGGCGGTTGCGCTCGCGCACTTCAACCACGTCGCCGGTGCGCACCATGATGGAGGGCACGGTAACGCGGCGGCCATTGAGAATGAACAGGCCGTGGCGCACCAACTGACGCGCCTGATCGCGGGAGTTGGCAAACCCCATGCGATAGATCACGTTGTCGAGGCGGCGTTCAAGCAAAATAAGCAGGTTGGCGCCGGTAACACCTTTCTGGCGGTCGGCATGGCCAAAATAGCCACGGAATTGCTCTTCGAGCACGCCGTAAACCCGGCGGGCCTTCTGCTTCTCACGAAGCTGCACGGCGTAATCGCTCATCTTTTTACGGATGCGGCCGTGCTGGCCAGGGGCGTAGGGACGGCGCTCGTAAGCGCATTTGTCGGTATAACAACGATCGCCTTTGAGGAAGAGCTTAGCGCCCTCGCGGCGGCAGAGTCTGCATTTAGGTCCGGTATAGCGAGCCACGTGAATGTCCTCCTGAACCTAGACCCGGCGCCGTTTAGGCGGACGGCAGCCGTTATGGGGAATGGGGGTGACGTCACGAATGAAGCTCACCTTGAATCCAGCGGCGTTAATTGCGCGCATGGCGGCTTCACGGCCGGAGCCGGGGCCTTTCACAAACACACCTACAGTGCGCATGCCATGGTCCTGAGCGCGACGAGCGGCGGATTCCGCGGCCACCTGGGCGGCGAACGGAGTGGACTTGCGCGATCCCTTGAAGCCAGAGGCTCCTGAGGTGGCCCAACTCACCACATTGCCCTTCAGATCAGTGAAGGTAATGATGGTATTGTTGAAGGTGGCCTTGATGTGCGCAATGCCCACCGGGACGTTCTTCTTCTCTTTCTTGCCGGTACGGCGGGGTCTAGCCATTGTCTGGTCCTCTGATAGTCGAAACGCTTAGCAGCGGTTACTTCTTCTTCTTGGTCATAACGGCGCGGCGCGGCCCCTTGCGGGTACGGGCATTAGTGTGGGTACGCTGACCATGCACGGGCAAGCCCTTGCGGTGGCGAAGCCCACGATAGCAGCCGATGTCCATGAGCCGCTTGATGTTGGCCGTAACATCACGCCGGAGATCACCTTCAACCTTGTGGTTGGCCTCAATTTCTTTACGAATGAGGTTGGTCTCTTCGGCGGAGAGGTCATCGGTTTTTTTGGTCCAAGCCACACCGGTCACATCCAGAATGGTCAACGCGGTGGTCCGCCCGATCCCATAAATATAGGTCAGGGCGATATCCATGCGCTTGTTTCTGGGCAGATCAACTCCAGCAATACGGGCCACTTTGCTCTACCTCACTTAACCCTGACGCTGTTTGTGCCGGGGATTTTCACAGATCACCCTGAGCACGCCATGACGACGGATGATTTTGCATTTTGGACACAGCTTCTTTACCGAAGGCCGAACTTTCATGATGAATCTCCCATAACGGGGTATGGCCTACACCTAAGAGGGCAGGCTCAAAATTTTTGGTCCGTTGGCAGTGACCACCACGGAATGTTCGAAATGGGCCGACAGGCTACGGTCTTTTGTGACCGCCGTCCACTTGTCCGCGAGGATTTCCACCTCGGGACCGCCCACGGTAACCATTGGCTCGATGGCTAGGACCATGCCTGGCTTGAGAACTATGGCATTTGCCCCCTTGGGGACAAAATTAGGCACCTCCGGTTTTTCATGGAGATGCCGTCCGATGCCGTGGCCAACGAACCGCCTTACAACAGAGTACCCCTGGCTTTCAACATGTTTCTGCACGGCCAGGGAAATATCGTAGAGATTTCCTTCAGCCTTGGCCTGGCTGATGCCCACATGCAGGGCCTCTTCCGTCACCTTGAGCAGCTTCTTGGCTTCATCGCTCACTTGTCCCACAGGTATGGTCCGGGCCGCGTCTCCGTAGAAACCACGATGAATCACACCCATGTCGAAGCTGACAACGTCGCCTTCCTGCAACTCACGCTGGGAAGGAAATCCATGAACGACTTCTTCGTTCACCGAGCAACACAATGCGAAAGGATAGCCAAGGTAGCCCTTGAAGGCGGGCTGCACCTCGAATTCCTTGCACAGCTGCAAGGCGATCTCTTCAAAGAGCATTGTTTTGGCGCCAGGAGTCACTGCTTTTTCAAGCACATCCAGGATGACGGCCACAATACGACCGGCCTCCCGCATGACAGTGATCTCGGCGTCGTTCTTGATATATATGCCTTTAAGCTTCTTCAAACTTACTGCCTGCCCTTGATGCGACCCTTGGCAAGCAATCCCTCGTACTGACGGGATATCATGTAGGACTCTATCTGAGACATGAAGTCCATGGCAACGCCCACCACGATGAGAATACTTGTGCCGCCGAAGTAGAAAGGCACGTTGAACTGGGCGATAAGGAACATGGGCAAAACGCACACTGCAGAGATGTAGGCCGATCCCCACAGAGTCAGTCGTGCCAGTACACGGTCAAGGTATTCTTTGGTCTTCTGCCCAGGACGGATGCCCGGAACGAAACCACCCTGCTTGCGGATATTCTCAGTTATAGACTTCGGATCAAAGATGATCGCCGTGTAGAAGTAGCAAAAGAAGACGATCATCGCGATGAAAAGAACGTTGTAGACAATGGAACTGGGGTTGAACCAGTTGGTAACAACGCTCACCCATTCGGCCTGATAGAAGTTGGCGATGGTCGCAGGGAAGAGCAGAATGGAAGAGGCGAAGATCGGCGGGATAACGCCCGCCGTGTTGATCTTCAGCGGCAGATGGGTGGTCTGACCGCCGTACATCTTCCTGCCTACCATGCGTTTGGCGTACTGGATGGGAATACGCCGCTGGCCGCGTTCCATGAACACGATAGCCCCAAGCACGCCAACCATAACCACGACCACAAGCAACAGCACCAGAATGCTCATTTCACCAGAGCCAACCAACTGGAAGGTCTGGATGATGGCCCGAGGAAGGCCGGCGACGATGCCCGCGAAGATGATCAGCGAGATGCCGTTGCCGATGCCCTTTTCAGTAATCTGCTCACCCAGCCACATAAGAAACACGGTGCCGGCGGTCAGGGTGACCACGGTCATGAGCTTGAAGCTCAAACCAGGCATCATGACGATGGGCGCCCCGGAGGGGCTGCTCATGTTCTCCAGGCCCACGGCGATGCCCAAGCCCTGAATGAGGGTAATGAGCACGGTGCCGTAGCGGGTGTACTGGGTGATCTTCTTGCGTCCCTCGGCTCCTTCTTCCTTCTGCAACCGGGCCAGCTCAGGGCTGACCACGGTGAGCAGTTGGATAACGATGGAGGCCGAGATATAGGGCATGATGCCCAAGGTGAAGATGGAGAGCTTGTTCAGGCCGCCGCCGGAGAACATGTCGAAAAGGCCGAACAAGGTGTTCTTGGCCTGATCGAAAAAGTCCGCCAGGGCGAGGGTGTCCACGCCGGGAACCGGCACATGGATGCCCAACCGATAGACGGCCAGCAAGAGGAAGGTCCAGAGGATCTTCTTCTTGAGTTCCGGCAGCCGGGCGAGATTCTCCACGCCTTGCAGTGCCATTCTAGCCTTCCAGCACGCTTTCCAAGGAATTGGCCTTACCGCCCGCCTTGGCAATTTTTTCCATGGCGGAAGCGCTGAACTTGTGCGCTTCAACAGTGAGGGCGCGGTCAAGTTCGCCATTGCCCAGGATTTTCACCAGGGCACCACGCGGGGTCAGACCCCGATCGTAGATGGCGTCAAGAGTAATCTCGGTAATGCTGGGGAAGGCCTCGGCCAACTTGTCCAGATTGATCGGGTTGTAAGAAACCTTGAAAGGATTCTTGAATCCGCGCTTGGGCAGACGGCGCTGGATAGGCATCTGGCCGCCCTCGAACCCGGGACGGACGCCGCCGCCAGCGCGAGCGTTCTGGCCCTTGTTGCCCTTGCCCGCGGTGCAGCCCTGACCGGTGGCCCGGCCGCGGCCGATGCGCTTGCGGTCCTTGCGCTCCTCGTCAAAGGGGTAGAGTTCGTGCAATTCCATTATTTCACCTCAATCAGGTGCGATACTTTAAAGATCATGCCCCGCACGGTCTCATTGTCCTCCAGGGTCTTCTCCTGGCGGATCTTCCTGAGACCGAGAGCCTCTAATGTGGCCCTCTGCTTTGGGTTGCATCCGATCTTGCTCTTGAGGAGCGTGATGGTCACTTTCCCGGACATGGCGTTACTTCCTCGGGGTATCCAGGGTTTTGCCCCGCAGGTCACTGACTTCGGCCGCGCTGCGCAGGGAAGCCAGGCCCGCAATAGCGGCCCTGAGAACGTTATGCGGATTGTTGGTGCCGATGGCCTTGGTCAGGATGTCGTGGACGCCCACGGCCTCCATGACTGCGCGAACGGGACCGCCTGCGATGATGCCAGTGCCCTTGGAGGCGGGAATCATCACCACCCGGCCGGCGCCGAAGCGTCCCATGACCTGGTAGGGCAGCGTGCCGTCGATCAGGGCCATCTTGACCATGGTCTTCTTGGCCTGTTCGGAGGCTTTGCGGATGGCCTCGGGAACTTCGTTGGCCTTGCCAAGACCGAAGCCCACGGAGCCTTTGCCGTCGCCTACCACCACCAGGGCGCTGAAGCTGAACCGGCGGCCGCCCTTAACGACTTTGGCCACCCGGTTCAGGTACACGATCTTCTCGATTTGCGTCAGTTCAGACTGGTCCATGTTGAGCCCCATTAGAATTGCAGTCCGCCCTCACGGGCGCCGTCGGCCAACGCCTTGACGCAGCCGTGGTAGAGGTAGCCGTTGCGGTCGAAAACCACGCTTTCGATGGACTGTTCCTTGGCTTTGACAGCCACATCACGTCCCACCTTGGCGGCGGTTTCCTTGTTGTTCTTCAGCCCCGTCTCGCCCGCACGGGTGAGGGTGAGCGAAGAAGAGGACACCAGGGTCTGGCCAGTCACGTCGTTAACGATCTGGGCATAAACGTGCAGGTTGGAGCGGTAGACAACCAACCGAGGACGCTCAAGAGTGCCGTTGATCTTCTTGCGGATACGCACCTTGCGGCGCATACGCGACTTGAGTTTGTTCTGCTTCATGGCCAGCCCCTTACTTCTTGCCGCCAGATTTGCCGGCTTTACGGCGAATCTGCTCGTTCTCGTACTTGATGCCCTTGCCCTTGAAGGGTTCAGGCGGGCGGACACGGCGGAGGCAGGCGGCCACTTCGCCGACTTTCTGCTTGTCGATGCCCGAGAGGGTCAGTTTGTTGCCCTCGGCCTTGGCTTCAACGCCTTCAGGCAGAGAATATTCAACCGGGTGGGAAAATCCCACGGTAAGCACCACGCTTTTGCCGGCAACCTGTACCTTATAGCCCACCCCGATGATCTCCAGGGTTTTAGAAAACCCCTTGGTGACGCCATCGACGCAGTTGGCCAGAAGTGTGCGGCGCAACCCGTGCTGAGCACGGGCTTCGCGGGTTTCGTCCAGACGGCCCACACGCAGGGTGTTGCCCTCGATCTCATACGAGATCTTGGCGTGAGCCGGGGTGGACAGGGTGCCCTTGGGGCCCTTGACGTCAATCGACTCCTCGGACATTTTTACTTCAACGCCCGCAGGAATGATTATTTCTTTTTTGCCGATACGCGACATGGTTCGTTCCTCTTACCAGACTTCGCAGAGCAGCTCGCCGCCAACCTTGGCGCTCTGGGCGGAAAAACCGTCCATGATGCCGTGGGAGGTGGACAGGATGCATATGCCAAGCCCGTTCTGAACGCGGGGGATGTCATGTGCCCCGACGTAAATGCGCCGGCCAGGCTTGCTCACACGCTTGAGCCCGGAGATCAGCGGACGCCCCTTGGCGTACTTGAGGGTGATCACAAGATCACGCTCGGCCACTTCAAATTCCTCGATATAGCCCTGTTCCTTAAGGATGCCAGCCATGGCTTCCTTAACTTTGGAGTGGGGCATGGCCAGCTTCTTATGCAGCGCGTGGTACGCGTTGCGGATGCGGGCCAGCATATCGGCGATGGGATCGGTCACGGACATGTCGGCCTCCTACCAGCTCGATTTCCGGACGCCCGGCAGCTCGCCCGCCAGGGCCATATTGCGGAAGCAAATGCGGCAGATTCCATATCTGCGCAAGAACGCCCGGGGCCTGCCGCAAATTGGGCAGCGGTTATAGGCCCGAGATGAGAACTTAGGCTTGCGCTGGGCCTTGACCCTGAGAGCTGTGCGAGCCACGGTCGTACCTCCTACTTTCTAAAGGGCATTCCGAGCAGTTCAAGAAGGACTTTGCCTTCCTTATCCGTCTGGGCAGTGGTGACTACTGTCACGTTCATGCCGTTGACGCGCTCGACCCGGTCAATGTTGATTTCAGGAAAAATGGTCTGTTCCTTGATGCCCATGGTGAAGTTGCCGCGGCCGTCGAAGCCGCGGTCGGGAACACCGCGAAAGTCGCGGACCCGGGGCAAAGCGAAATTAATCAGCTTGTCAAGGAAGTCCCACATGCGCTCATTGCGCAGGGTGACCCGGCAGCCTACAGGCTGGTTTTCGCGCAGTTTGAAGGCCGCAATGGACTTCTTGGCGCGAGTTACGACAGCCTTCTGACCGGCGATGGTGGTGAGTTCGATCACCGCTCCGTCGATCAGTTTGCTGTTCTGCGAGGCTTCACCAAGCCCAATGTTCAAAGAGATGAACGTGAGCCTGGGAATCTGCATGGACGACTTGTACCCGAACTCCTTTTGCAAGGCCGGTACGACCTTCTCGGAGTAATGTTGTTCGAGGCGAGTCATTGTTTGCGTTCCCTTAGCTGATAACTTCGTTGCACTTCTTGCAGAAGCGAATCTTTTTGCCGTCGTCGGTGTGCTTGTAGCCTACGCGGGTAGGCTTGGCGCAAGCGTCGCAGACCAGGGCAACGTTGGAGATGGCCAAGGGGACTTCCTTCTCCATGATCCCGCCGGCCTGGCCGGAATAGGGATTGCCCTTGGTATGGCGCTTTACCATGTTTACCTTTTCCACGAGGATGCGGTCGGTCTTCGGCATGAGCTTCAAGACCTTGCCGATCTTGCCCTTGTCCTTACCGGCGATGACCATCACCTTGTCGTCTTTCCGAATGCGATACTTTTTCATAACCACCTCGGCCCGTTCCTAGAGAACTTCGGGGGCCAGCGACACGATCTTCATGAAGTTCTTCAGACGAAGTTCGCGGGCTACGGGACCGAAGATACGGGTTCCCACCGGCTCGAGCTGGGTTGTGAGCAGCACGGCCGAATTGTTATCGAACTTAATGTAGGAGCCATCGGCGCGGCCAACTTCTTTCTTGGTACGCACGATAACAGCCTTCATAACCTGCCCCTTCTTCACTTTGGAATGGGGCATGGCTTCCTTCACCGACACCACGATGATATCGCCAACACTGGCGTAGCGACGCCGGGAACCACCAAGCACTTTGATACAAGCGACTTTCTTGGCTCCGGAGTTATCCGCAACATCGAGGACACTTTCCACCTGGATCATTTCGCTTTCTCCATGATCTTCACCAGATGCCAACGCTTACGAGCCGACAGCGGGCGGTGCTCGATGATCTGCACCTTGTCACCGATACCGCAATCATTCAGGGGGTCATGGGCCATGAATTTCTTACGACGGCGGATGTATTTCTTCACCAGAGGATGCTTGACCAGGGTCTCGACGCGCACGACAATGGTCTTGTCGCATTTGTCGGAGACCACAATGCCGGTGAGCATCCGGCGGTTGCTTTTGTGTTCTTCCATGTTTCTACCTGCCGCTGTTTGTATTCATGGCCGTTTTGATGCGCGCCACGTCTTTCTTCAACTCGTTTAACCGATGAGTCTTTTCCAGCTGGGCCGTAGCGTGCTGGAAGCGGAGCTTGAACAGCTCATCTTCGGTCTGCGCGAGTTTTTCGCCGAGTTGCGCCGGGGCCAGGTCGCGAAGTTCTTTTGAGGTCACCATGGCTAGATGAACTCCTTCAAAACGATCTTGGTCTTGATGGGCAGCTTGTGCTGAGCACGCTTCAGGGCTTCCATGGCTACGGCAATGTCGACACCCTTGACTTCGTACAGGATGCGACCGGGTTTCACCGGAGCACACCAGCCGACAGGGGAGCCTTTACCGGAGCCCATGCGCACTTCAGCGGGCTTGGCAGTGACCGGAAAGTCCGGGAAAATCCGAATCCAGACCTTACCACCACGCTTGATGTGGCGCATGATGGCCACACGGGCGGCTTCGATCTGCTGGCTGGTCAGCTTGCCGTGTTCCATAGCCTTGATGCCGATATCGCCGAAGGCCACTGAGGCGCCGCCGGTGGCGGGGCCGGACAAGCGGCCCTTCTGGCGCTTACGGAATTTTGTTCTGTTCGGGGAGAGCATTACTGTTGAACCTCACTGTCCAAAATCTCGCCCTTGAAGATCCACACCTTGACGCCGATGACACCGTAGGTGGTTTTGGCAATAGCCAAACCGTAGTCGATGTCGGCGCGCAGGGTGTGCAACGGCACGCGGCCGTCGCGGTACCACTCGGAGCGGGCGATTTCAGCTCCGGCCAGACGGCCGGCGCAGCCGACCTTGATGCCCTCGGCTCCGAACTTGCGAGCCAAGCCGACGGTGCGCTTCATGGCCCGGCGGAAGGCCACGCGGCGCTCCAGCTGCAGGGCAATGTTTTCAGCAACCAACTGGGCGTCAATCTCAGGGCGGCGGATCTCATTGACTTCTACCGCAAATTCGCGGCCGAAACGCTTCTTGAGGTCGCTGCGGACCTTTTCAATCTCAGTGCCCTTGCGGCCGATGACGATACCGGGACGGGCGGTGTGGATGATCAGCTTGATCTTGCCACCAGCGCGCTCGATTTCGATCTTGGAGATGCCCGCATGGAACAACGAGGTCTTCACGAATTTGCGAACCTTGCTGTCTTCGAAAACGAAGGACGGGTAGTCCTTCTTGGCGAACCAGCGGGAGATCCACGTTTTAGTGTAGCCCAGGCGGAAGCCGTACGGGTGAACTTTTTGCCCCATGGCCCCTACTCCTTCTCTTCCTCGACCACCACAATGATGTGGCTGGTGCGCTTGAGGATGCGGTTGGCCCGGCCCATGGAGCGCGGCATGATGCGCTTCCAGGTGGGGCCTTGGTTCACGATAACGTCTTTCACCTTCAGAGTGTCCACATCAGCAGACATCTGTTCGGCGTTGGACAGGGCCGAGTGCAGCACCTTCCCGATGAGCTCGGCGGCCTTCTTCGGGGTGAATTTGAGGATATTCAAAGCTTCCTCAACTCCGCGCCCCTTGATGGCGTTGGCCACCAACCGGGCTTTCTGCGGAGACACCCGGATGTACTTGGCGATGGCTTTGGCTTCCATGGCTTGGATCCCTTACTTCTTGCCCTTGGTCTTCTTGTCCGCGGCATGGCCGTGGAAAGTGCGGGTGGGGGAGAATTCTCCCAGTTTGTGTCCCACCATGTTTTCCGAGACAAAGACCGGGATGAACTTCTTGCCGTTGTGCACGGCGAAGGTCAGACCGACCATTTCGGGCAGTATGGTGGACCGGCGCGACCATGTTTTGATCACGCGGCGGTCCGAAGTTTCGTTGGCCTTCTCAATCTTGGCGACCAGATGGCCGTCCAGGAAGGGACCTTTTTTAAGTGACCGTGGCATTGCTTATGCTCCTACTTGGCGTTGCGCCGCTTGACGATGAGACGCGACGAGGCCTTCTTGCGATTTCTGGTCTTGTAGCCCTTGGTCGGCATGCCCCACGGGGACACGGGATGGCGTCCGCCGGAGCTCTTGCCTTCGCCGCCGCCCAACGGATGGTCGACGGGGTTCATGGCGACGCCACGAACCTTGGGGCGTTTACCAAGCCAGCGGTTGCGGCCGGCTTTGCCGATGGTCACTTTGTCATGGTCAACATTGCCCACCTGGCCGACAGTGGCGATGCAGGAGGCCAGGATGTTGCGCACTTCACCCGAAGGCAAACGCAGCAGGGCATATTTGCCCTCCTTGGCAACGAGCTGGGCATACGTTCCGGCGGCGCGGCAGATCTGGCCGCCACGACCGGGGTTCATCTCGATGTTGTGGAGCAGCGTGCCCACGGGCATCTTGATCATGGGCAGAGCGTTGCCGGGCTTGATGTCGGCGGATTCGCCGGCAAGCAAGGTGTCACCGACATTTACACCAACCGGCGCAAGAATGTAACGCTTCTCGCCGTCGGCATAATGTAAGAGGGCGATACGAGCAGAACGGTTAGGATCGTACTCGATGGCAGCGACCTTGGCCGGGACGTCGAACTTGTCACGGCGGAAATCGATGAGCCTGTAACGGCGCTTGTTACCAGCCCCACGGCGGCGCATGGTGATGCGGCCCTGGTTGTTGCGGCCGGACTTTTTGTTCAGGCCCTCGGTGAGGGACCGCTCGGGCTGGGCCTTGGTGATCTCCTCAAAGGTGGAGACCGTCTGATGACGGCGGCCAGCCGAGGTCGGCTTGAGAGTACGGACAGCCATGACTTAGACTCCCTCGAAGAATTCGATCTTGTCGCCTTCGGCCAAGGTCACATACGCCTTCTTGTAGCCGGCGATATGACCAGTGACCTTGCCCATACGGGTGCGGGCAAGGGGGCGGCGGCGCACAACGTTGACCTCGGTGACCTTCACCTTGAAGGCCTCCTCGACGGCGCGCTTGATCTCGATCTTATTGGCCAGCGGAGCCACATAGAAGATCACCTGATTGGATTCTTCCTTGGCCCTGGTGGCTTTTTCCGAGACCAGAGGCTTGATGAGTATGTTTGCGTAGCTCATGGCTATTTCAACCTTTCCTGAACGGCCTGGGCCGCGCCTTGCACCATAACCAACTGAGGGTGCTTGAGCAGATCGTACACGTTGAGCATATCCTGACGAACAACCTTGATGCCGGGGATGTTTCTGGCGGAAAGCTCGAAAGTGTTATTTGAATCAGCCAAAACGATCAAGGCTTTTTTCAGGCCCAGGGAGTTGGCAACCCCAGTGAAAAGCTTGGTCTTGATCTCAGCCAGCTCAAACTTGTCCACCACCATCAGCCGGTCAGTAGCCAACTTGGTGGAGAGCGCCATCTTCAGGGCCAGAGCCTTGATCTTGCGGTTCACCTTGAAGGCGTAGCTGCGGGGATGAGGGCCGAAAGCCACCGAACCACCCTTCCAGATGGGAGAGCGCTTGGCGCCGGAACGAGCCCGACCGGTGCCTTTCTGCCGCCAGGGCTTGGCACCCGAACCGGCCACAGTGGAACGGGTCTTGGTCGAGTGGGTGCCGGTACGCTTGGCAGCCAACTGGGAACGCACAACCAGATGCAGAATCTCGGGACGGATGGACACCTCGAAAACTTCGGGGGCCAAATCCATCTGACCGACTTCCTGCTTGGACTGATCGAAAATCTTTACGGTAGCCATGTCCTACCCCTGCTTCCGGATCATCACCAGGCCATTGGGATGGCCAGGGACCTGGCCTTTGACCAGGATGAGGTTTTTCTCGGGCCGGACGTCGAAGATTTCCAGGCCGATGCAGGTCACGGTGCGAGCACCCATGTGACCAGCCATCTTCTTGCCTTTCATGACCTTGCCGGGTTCGGTATTGTGGCCGATGGAACCGCCGGAGCGATGGGCCTTTTCCGTACCGTGGGTAGCCTTGAGGCCTCTGAAGCCATAACGCTTCATGGGGCCCTGGAAACCTTTGCCGATGGAGGTGCCGGTCACTTTGATCTTGTCGCCGGGGGCGAAAATATCAACCGTGATCTCCTGGCCGGCTTCATAGCCGTCCACGGCGTCCAGGCGGATCTCGCGCAGTACGCGGTAGAAGCCCTTGGCGGTTTTGGCCTGATGGCCGCGACCGGGCTTGTTGAGATCCTTTTCCTCTATGGTATCGAATCCCAGTTGCAGGGCGGTGTAACCGTCCGTCTCCTGGGTTCTGATCTGCATCACCGGACAGGGGCCGGCAGCGATGACCGTCACCGGAACGACCGCGCCCTCGTCGCTGAACACACGGGTCATGCCCAGCTTGCGGCCGATGATGCCAAGTGTCTTGGCCATGGTAATCTCCCCTTTCCTTCTAGAGCTTTATTTCAACATCCACGCCGGCGGGCAGCGAAAGCTTGCCCAGGGCGTCGACGGTCTGCTGGGTCGGCTCCAGGATGTCCAGCAGGCGTTTGTGCACACGCATCTCAAACTGCTCGCGGCTCTTCTTGTCCACATGCACGGAACGGTTGACCGTAACCTTGTGGATGTTGGTCGGCAGAGGGATGGGGCCGGCAATTCCCGCGCCGGTGTTCCGGGCGGTATCCACGATTTCGGCCACGGCCTTGTCCAGGATCCGGTAGTCGTAGGCCTTGAGCTTAATGCGGATGCGATCGCTATTCATTTCACTTACTCCAGAATATCGGTCACCACGCCGGCGCCAACGGTGCGGCCGCCTTCGCGAATAGCGAAGCGCAGACCAGCCTCCATGGCGATGGGGGCGATGAGCTCAACATTGAAGGTGGCGTTATCGCCAGGCATAACCATTTCCACACCTTCG
>JBBRUD010000035.1:0-38132 GCA_038248065.1 Desulfovibrionales bacterium
CCTGACCCCCCATTGAGCTACGCGTTGCCGTGCGGCTGCTGCGTCGTCGCGCAAAATATTGGGGGGGTCTGGGGGTGCCCTGCACCCCCAGCGGGGGGACAAGGGGGGCAGCGCCCCCCTTGTCAGGGCATTCCGAGAATGATCCGTAGCCCGTCCATAACCGCCTTCATGTCGGCGGCGGACATGTCCCCGGCCTTGCAGTCCAGCCGGGACTTGTCCACGGCCCGCAGTTGGTCGCATACGACTGTTGAATCCGGCCCGACCGAGGGGACAGCGACGACAATAGGCGGGCGGGGCGTGGCCGAACTGGACAGGGGCGCTACCACCACGGTGCGGCGGGCCTTGTTCAGGGCGTCTACGGTAATAATGACGGCCGGCCGTCTTTTGCGGATCTCACTGCCGCGCGTGGGGGCCAGATCCACCCACCAGACTTCACCGCGCTTCATGGTCTTCCGTCTCCAGGCCGTCACCGGCCACGCCCTCCCAGTCCGCCATTTCAGCGTTCAGGCCGAGCTCTTCTTCTACCGCCAGGGCCAGTTGGTAGAGTGGGTCCGAATCTTGAGGCAAGGCCGTCTGGAGAAGCTCGGCGATGAAGGCGCTGCGCTTCCTGGGAGGAACGGCGGCTCGGAATCTTCCGGCCAATTCATCGGGAAGATGAACGAGAATCTGCATGGTTTACTCCAGGGGAGCTTCCCCTTGGTGAGCTCCGCATCGACGAGCACGCTTCATATCCTGAAGCATCCTTGGAGAGCGTCGCAAATGAGTTAATATTGATATTGATAGTTACGCTTGGGGATAATGTCAAGATGAGCGGCCATGAGCCGAGGGAGGGCATTTCCGGGCGGCGCTGCGCAGGTAGCCTTGCCGCAGGACAGGGTCTTGCGAGGCTTCGGCCCAGTGCAGGTGCAGGGGGCGCAGGATGGTGTCGCGAATGGTGTCTGCGGCGGCCAGGCGCGGGGCCGGACCCTGGTCGAGCTGGGCGGCCAGGAAACGGCTGAAGTCTCTGGCCCGGTGCATGGCCCGGTGCCCGGCGTCCACCTTGGCGTATCCCGACCGGGCTAGACGCTCCATAATCGCCGGGTGCGCTAGCAGCCAGCGGGCCTTTTCCGCCGCGTCCTTGGCGTCGTCGGACTGGTAGGTCATAAGGTCAACGCCGTCTTGGAAAAGCTCCAGCAGACCGTGCCCCATGGCCGGGGTCAGCAGGCATTTGCCCATGGCCAGGGCTTCGAACACCCGGAAATTCAAGTCACCCCGCTCGGCCACGTTAAGCAGCAAGCGTCCTTTGGGGAAGAGCTCTGCAAAGTATCCCGTCAGCACGGTCAGGTTGGGCATCAGAGCGGCCAAGCGGGCCAGGAAGGCATGGCGCTGGGGGGTGGTTTCCGGGTCCACCGTACCCACGAAAAGCAGGTCGTATTCGGGTTGCGCACTCTCAGCCGAGGCTGTCGTTGCCGGTTGCGCCATCTGGCCGGTCCGTTCACCGGGATGGACGCCGAAGAGAGGGAATTCTTCTGCGTCTGCCCTCCCGCCGGAGAGCGGGGCCGCGAATCCGACCGGCAATTGAGGCAGATACTCGGGGTTTGGCGCGTAGGCCGGTGACCACAAAACCTGCTGCGGCCCCAGGCGGCCCTGTGTGAAGCGGGGCAGGTGGTCTTTGAGGCTCACCGAGCAGGCGTCGAAGGCTTGGGCGTATAGGGGGTGCCAGGCGTGAATGTGGCTGTCCACGCTGTGGAACAGGGTGAGGCAGGGGTAGCGCTCCAGCCCCAGGAAGGGGGGGGGGTGGCTGCGGTCGCCCAGCACCAGCGCGTCCGGGACCTCGCCGCCGCATAGGGCCAGAATGTCTTCCCAGGTGAACAGCCGGGGCTCATGGTAGGAGTGCAGGCACAGCCGCCAGCCGAAAGCCGTCAGGGAGCCGCCGAAATATTCCCGGCCCAGCCAGGCCACAAGCCGCCCCCGGCCTTCCCCGCCTTCACCGGAGCCCATCATCGCCCCGCCCAACGAGCAGCCACTCGCCCCAAGCGTAAACACGACAAAATAAAAGGGATTCCAAAGGGCCATTGGCCCTTTGGCCGCCGGAGGCTTCCCACGCCTTCTCTCCGGTCCAACCGCCGGAGGCATAGTTTCCCTTTTCTCCGCTCTTCCCCGCCAGTGCTCTCCATGCCTATTCCCCGGCGGCCAGCCAGCCGCCCAGGGCGGACATCACCAGGGCCATGAGGGCCATGGCCGCAGCTTCCTCCGGTGGAAGGGGGGCAATACGCAGCCACAGCGGCGCTTCATACAGGGCTCCGGCCAGGTTGGCCTGGAGCAGTCGCAGCACGCCAAGCCCGGCCAGCGCGCCCGCAAACCCTGTGAGCCCGGAGCTTACGGTCCAGGGCAGGCGCACGAACCATTCCACAGCGCCTACAAGGCGCATGATCACCACCTCGGCCCGGCGTCCTTCCAGGCAGAGCCGGGCGGAAAAATAGGCCAGCAGGGCGATGACCAGCGAGAGGGAGGCTGAAAGCGGTATCAGCGCCGTGACCGAGAGCTTGCGCAGGGCTTTGGCCACATCGATCTGCATGGGGCTCATGCGCACGGTGCCTACGCCGGGCAGGTCTTTTATGGTTTCCAGGAAGGCCTGGGGTCTGGCGATATCCGCGTCTTCCAGAGCCAGGGTGACCAGCGCCGTGGGGGGCAGCAGGGGCTGGGTCCCGGAGCTGCGGGTGAGTTCCAGCCAAAGGGTGTCCAGGCCGGGGCCAAGGTCTCGTTTGAGCCCGTCAAGGGCCTCTTCGGGAGTCAGGAAAAGGCACTCTTTCACGCCGGGGTAGGCCCGGAGGGTCTCCCATTGCTGGCGCACCTGGGCCATGTCCGAGCCTGGTTTCCAGTATATCTGGAATTGGGCACTTCCACGGTGCTGGTAGAGGGCCTGATCCAGGTTGAACAGGCACAGGCCGAAGGCTCCGGCCAGAAACGTGGTAA
Organism: Desulfovibrionales bacterium; assembly: GCA_038248065.1. Classification (GTDB taxonomy): domain Bacteria; phylum Desulfobacterota; class Desulfovibrionia; order Desulfovibrionales; family Desulfovibrionaceae; genus Fundidesulfovibrio. Next base: position 2,956 of record JBBRUD010000035.1, read on the forward strand.
GGGCCAGGGCCAGGGCGGCCATGCCGTGCAGGCCGGGGCTTTGGAGGACTTGCCTGCATCCCCTGGCCACGGCGCGCCAGAAGAGGGTCATGCCCGGCCTCCGCTGCCCGCAGGCGCGGCAGAGTGGCCGTTGTCTTCTTGAGTTCCGTTGCCCGTGGTCCGGCCGGACTGGCCGTTGGCTGCCTGGACGTTGCCGGGGGGAGTTTCGGAAGGCCCGCCAGCGGAGGAAAGCACCCCGGCTTCCAGGTTGAGCACTCTGGCCTGGGGCATGGAGCGCACGATTTCCAGGTTGTGGGTGGCCATGAGGATGGTCACGCCGTGGGCGTGGAACTGTTTGAAGGTATCCATGAGCCTGGAGGCCATTTCCCAGTCGAGGTTGCCGGTGGGTTCGTCAGCAAGGATGATCTTGGGGCCGCCCACCATGGCCCTGGCGATGGCCACTCGCTGCTGCTCGCCGCCGGAGAGCACGGCGCAGGGCAGTTCGGCCAGATGGCCGATGCCCAGCAGGGCCAGTACGGACTGCACCCGGCGGGCGATAGCCTCCCAGGGCAGGCCGCGCACTTCGAGGGGCAGGCGTACGTTATCGGTAACTGTCCGTTGGGGAAGGATCTTGAAGTCCTGGAAGATGACGGCCACATCCCGACGCAGGAAGGGCAGGCGGGCCGAGGGAAGGGTGCGCAGGTCGTGCCCGGCCACGCGGGCCATGCCTGCGCGCACGGGGATATCCCCGTGCAGCAGGCGCAGCAGCGTGGTCTTGCCCGCCCCGGAGCGCCCGGTGAGGAAGACGAACTCCCCCTTGGCCACCCGGAAACTCACCGACCGCAGGGCCATGTGCTCCTTGAAACGGTGGGTGAGTTCAACAGCGGTGATCATTGGCCGGAAATCAACCGCATTTGGTGTAGCCGCAGGCCTTACAGACGTAGCAGCCTTCCTCGAACACCAGCTCCTGGTTGCAATCCGGGCAGGAGGGATCGTTTAAAGACTTGAAGTCCTCGGAGAGGATGCGGCCTTGCAGGTAGCGGTGCTCCAACACCCAGGACACGGCGTCGGGCAGGGAGAGCAGCAGGCCCTTTTTCTGGAATACCGGGTTCTCGCCCCCGATGCCCTTCAACTGGCCCACGATGTCGGCCACGTCCACGCCGGAGCGCAGGGCAAGGGAAACGAGTCGTCCGATGGCTTCGGCCTTGGCGGTAATGGAGCGGCCGGACTTGCCGATGGTGGCGAACACCTCGAAGGGTTTGCCGTCCACCTCGTTGACCGTGAGGTACAGGTCGCCGTAGCCGGTCTTCATCTTCTGGGTGAAGCCGTAGACCACGTCGGGGCGGTTGCGCACCTTGGTCTCGGCCCGGTCGGCGGCCTTGTCCTGGTTCTGCTGGTCGCCGGTGCAGAGCACCTGCCCGGCCTTGCAGCCGTCGCGGTACACGGTGACGCCCTTGCAGCCCAGTTCGTAGGCCATCCAGTAGATTTTCCAGATGTCGTCCTGGGTGGCCGTATTGGACAGGTTGACCGTCTTGGAAACGGCGTTGTCCGTGAACTTCTGGAAAGCGGCCTGCATCTTGAGGTGCCAGGTGGCCTCGATATCCATGGCCGTGACGAAGACGTTGCGGATATCTTCAGGGATGTAGGTCAGATGGGCGATGGACCCCTTGGCGGCCACTTCTTCCATCAGTTTGGGGGAGTGGCACTGGGCCGCGATGACGGCCTGCTCGAAGTAGGGGTTGGATTCCACCAGCTTTTCGCCGTCCATGACGTTGCGGGCAAAGCTCAGGGCGAACAGCGGCTCCACGCCCGAGGAGCAACCGGCCAGGATGGACAGGGTGCCGGTGGGGGCGATGGTGGTGGTGGTGGCGTTGCGGTAGGGCCCCTGCTTGCGTTCGGCGTACACCGACTGCTCGTAGTTGGAAAACGGTCCGCGCTCGTCGGCCAGGAGCTTGGAAGCGGCCTTGGATTCGGCCTGGATGAAATCCATGATCCGCTCGGCCAGACGCAGGGCCTCGTGGGAGTCGTAGGAGATCTTCAACTGGTAGAGCAGGTCGGCGAAGCCCATGACGCCCAGGCCGATCTTGCGGTTGGCCCGCACCATGTCGGCAATGCAGTCCAGAGGATAGACCGAGGCGTCAATGACGTTGTCGAGGAAGCGCACAGCCAGGTGCACGATGCGCTTGAGTTCGTCCCAGTCAACGCCGTCGGCCTTGTCCGAGGCCAGGAGGGCCAGGTTGAGCGAGCCCAGGTTGCAGGCCTCGTAGGGCAGCAGCGGCTGCTCGCCGCAGGGGTTGGTGGATTCGATTTCGCCCAAAGCCGGGGTGGGGTTGTCGCGGTTGATGCGGTCGAGGAAAATGATGCCCGGATCGCCGGATTCCCAGGCTTTCTGCACCAGCAGCGAGAACACGTCCCTGGCCTTCAGGGTGCCGCGCACCGAGTTGTTGTGGGGGGCGAGGAGGTTGTAGTCTTCGTTATCTTCAACGGCCTGCATGAAGGGTTCGGTGAGGGCCACGGAGATGTTGAAGTTGTTGAGATCGCCCTCACGCTCTTTGCAGCGGATGAACTCGAGGATGTCGGGATGGTCCACCCGCAGGATGCCCATGTTGGCACCGCGGCGGGTGCCGCCCTGTTTCACCTGCTCGGTGGCGGTGTTGAAGATGCGCATGAAGGAGACCGGCCCTGAGGCCACGCCGCCGGTTGAACCCACGCGGGAATCCTTGGGCCGCAGGCGCGAGAAGGAAAAGCCCGTGCCGCCGCCGGATTTGTGGATGAGGGCGGCGTGCTTCACCGCGTCGAAAATCTCGTCCATGGAATCGCCCACGGGGATGACGAAGCAGGCGGCCAGTTGGCCCAGGTCGGTGCCTGCGTTCATGAGTGTGGGAGAATTGGGCAGGAACTTGAACCCGGTCATCAGGTCGTAGAAGGCCCTGGCCAGATCGGCGGCGATCCAGGTGGATTTGGCGTATTTGGTTTCTTCGTCAGCGATGGCTTTGGCCACGCGCCAGAAGAGCGCGCGTTCGTCTTCTATGGGGGAGCCGTCGAGATCCTTGCGCAGGTAGCGCTTGGCAAGGACAACTTGGGCATTGGCGTTGAGTGTGGGGGCAGGGACATCGGCGGGAATATCAATCGCGGGCATGGGCTCTCCTTCAAAACAGATATCGGCCAAGGCAGATGAAACGGCCGGACAGCCGCAAGCAGGAGCCTTACTTCAAGTTCTGCGAAAAAGCCACTTCGAGCTTGGGGTACAAGTTAGCGATCTTACTCCTGCGCGTCGATGCCAGTTGGCGGCAAACCCGCTCCGGCAGCCATTTCCAGGCCAGTCCAGGCGGTTTCGTAGCCGCCAAGGGCTTCGACTTTTGTCTTGAAATTCTCTGAGCGGATGACTGCCAACAGGCTCTGGACGCGCTCCTCCTGCAGACAGGCGGAGGGGAAGACCAGATCGTAGCGTTCCTTTGCCAGGGGCACGAAATCGATCTTGAGGGCCTTGGCCGCAGCATAGACGCCCAGGCCCGCATCGGCGGCCCCGCCTGCCACGTTGGCGGCCACGCCCATGTGGGTCAGTTCTTCTTGGTCGTACCCTTGAATCTGCGCAGGCTTGAGCCCTGCCTGTTTCAGGTGGTGGTCGAAAAGAATGCGCGTGCCGGAACCGCGCTGGCGATTGACGAACCGCATCCCGGCTGTAGCCAGGCTGTTGACGTCCTGGATTTCCTTGGGATTGCCTTTGGCCACGATGAGGCCCTGGTGGCGTACGGCCAGATTGATGACCGTGACCGGCATGTCCGGCAGGTGCTTGGCCAGGAAGGGAAAGTTGAAATCGCCGGTTTGGGGGTCGAAGAGGTGCGTGCCGGCCAGCAGGGTGGAGCCCTGGGCCAGGGCGGTCAGCCCGCCCATGCTGCCTACATGGCTGGAGACCAGCCGCAGGGGGCTGTCCAGGCGCATGAGTTCGTCGGCCAGCAGGTCCAGGGTCATGTCGTGGCTGCCCACGGCCACCAGGGTGCGCTCCAGCTCGCCGGGTTCCACCAGCAGTTCGGCGCTCACCTCTTCGCCCCGGCGCAGGCCCTCTTTGTCCGGGGGGATGCGGGTGACGGCCTGGGCCTTGGTCAGGGTGGAGATCAGCCCGGCCCCTCGCGACAGGGGGATGGCGGTGTAGCCCTGGCCCACCCGGCCAACGGCCAGGCGCAGGAATTCCGTGAGCCCCGGGCGGGAGGGGGCTTCCTTGGCCAGGCGCACCGTGGCGCTTTGGCGTTTGAAGGGCTCGGCCCGTGTGAGCCAGGCCGCCAGCGGGGCCAGCAGCTCTTCAAAGCAGATCACGGCGCTCACGGGATAGCCCGGCGCGCCCACGATGAGCTTTCCATGGGCCACGCCCAAGAGCGACGGCTTGCCGGGCATGGCCGCGATGCCGTGCACCAGCACCTCGCCGAAGCGCTCGATGACCGCCCGCGTAAAATCCTTGCTGCCGGCCGAGGAGCCGGCCACCAGGGTTATGATGTGGGCTTTGGAGGCCAGGGCCTCCTCCAGGGAGCGGCTCAGGGTTTCCACGTGGTCGGGCACGGGGGGGTGGCGGCGGGCGTCCAGGCCCCAGGTCTGGGCCATGGCCGTGAGCATCACCGAATTGCTTTCCACCACTTGGCCGGGACCGGGGGTGGGGTGCGTGGTGTAATCGAGCACTTCGTCCCCGGTGGGGATAACCGCCAGGCGCACCCGCTCGTAGACTTCCACCTCCCAGACGCCGCAGGAGAGCAGCGCGCCCAGGTCGTAGGGGGTGAGCTTGCGCCGCCTTGGCAGCACCAGCTCCGTGGCCACGATATCTTCGCCGATGCGGCGCACGTGGGTCCAGGGAGCCACAGGGATTTCCAGCGAGGCTGCGCCGTCTTCTTCAAAGCTCACATGTTCGATCATGACCACGGCGTTCATGCCCGGCGGCAGCGGGTGGCCGGTGTTCACCGGCGCGAAACCCTGGCCCGGCGCCAGACGCACGGGTGCCCCTTCGCGGGCGGCGAAGGTGGTTTCCGCGTTCACGGCAATGCCGTCCATGGCCGAACAGTGCGAGCTGGGAGAACTTATTCGGGCGACCACCGGGCGGGAGGTAATGCGGCCAAGGGCCTGCTCCACGGGTACGGTCTCCACGCCCACCAGGCTCTTGCGGTCAAGCGCCGCCTTGGCCTTGGCCAGAGCTTCATCAATGGAGACGGTCTTGAGGTAGATATTGCGTTTGACGCTCATAGCAGGTTCACCCGTATGGTTTTCCCGGCTTCCAGCCCTTCGCATCCGGCAGGGATGCGCAACAAGCCTTCGGCCAGGATGAGGGTTTTCAACAGCCCGGATTTACCGAGCACCGGCACAGCCTGGAGTTCCCCGCCTTCTTGCGGGGTCAGGCGGACCCGGACGTAATCCTCCCTGCCTTGGCGCGAGGCCACATTTCGGGCCAGCACGGCAGTCACTTCCGGCCGGGGCCGGGTGAAGGCCGCCGTGTCACCGGACAGGCGGGCCAGGAACGGACAGCCGAAAACATGCATCACCACCTGGGCCGAGGTGACCTGGCCTGGCAAACCCCATACGGCTTTCCCTTGGCAGCGGGCCAAGATGGTGGGCTTGCCGGGACTGACCGCCAGACCGTGGGCCAGCACCGTTGCGCCCGGCAGCCTGGACAAGGCCTCGATGGTCAGATCGCGCACCCCCACCGAACTGCCCCCGGAGAGAAAAAGGCAATCCGCCTGAGCCAGGGCCTGTTCCATGGCCCGTGCCAGGTCGTCCACCTGGTCGGCCACAATGCCCAGATACAGCGGCTCGCCTCCGGCCCGGCGGATAAGGGCCGCCAGGGCCGGGGCGTTGGCGTCGCGAATCTGGCCGGGCCGGGGCGTGGCGGAAACAGGCACCAGCTCGTCTCCGGTGGAAAATATGGCCGCCCGAGGCCGCTGGCCCACCGTGACCTTCTCGATGCCAAGTGCTGCCAAAAGGCCCAGCTCCGCCGCGCGCAGCAGCGTTCCGGTTGGCAGCAGAGGGTCGCCTTGCCGGGCGTCTTCCCCGGCCAGGACCATGTTCTCGCCCGGCGCCGCGCTCTTGCGAATTTCGATGGTGTCCGCGCCCACGTCTTCGGTGTGCTCCACCATGACCACGGCGTCGGCCCCCGGGGGCAGGCTCGACCCCGTGACCACCCGGACGCACTGCCCTGGCGCGACGGCCTGGCTGCTCACGGCCTGGATGTCCAGGTCGCCGGCAAGTTCCAGGTAGACGGGGTTGGTCTCGGTGGCTCCGAAGCAGTCCCTGGCCATGACCGCGTAGCCGTCCATGCCGGAGCGGGCCAGGGCAGGCAACGTCTCGGGGGAGATAAGCTCCCCGGCCAGAAAGCGTCCAAGGCCATCGGCTGCCGGGACAAGGACTTCTCCCAGAGGGGCGAACCCTTCAAGAATTTCGATAAAGGCGTTGGGAGAGAGCAGTTCCAGGTAGTCGCGTTCCAAGTCTTATCCTCCGATGGCGGTCATGGCTCTGCCGCACACGGACTGCTTGGCCCGTTCTTCCAGGAGCAGATGCCCCATGGGTTTGCGATCCAGAGCCCGGCGCATCACCGTAAGCAGGTGGTGGTCGTCGATTTTTGGGGAGCGCAGCAGGGAGCGCAGGCGGTATTCCACGTCGGAGTACAGGCAGGGGCGCAACCTGCCGTCGCAGGTCAGGCGCAGGCGGTTGCAGCTGCCGCAGTAGTGGCCGGACATGCCGGAGATGACCCCCAGCCGTCCTTTGCCGCCAGCAATGCTCCACATCCTGGCCGGTCCCCGGCTGCCGCCATCGCCGGTCAGGGGAGTAAGCTCAGCGTGGCGGGCGGCTTCGGTCAGCAGGTCTCCGGCGGGCCAGAAGAGGCTCTCGGACCACATGGTGTCCCCGCCGATGGGCATGAATTCGATGAAGCGCACGTCCACGTTCAGCCTGCGGGCCATGTCGATGAATTGTGGAAGCTCGTGGTCGTTGATTCCGCGCAGGGCCACGGCGTTGATCTTTACCTTCAACCCGGCGGCCAGGCAGTCGTCTATGCCCCGGAGCACCTGGTCCAGCTGGTCCACGCCGGTTACGCGCTCGAAAGTTTTGCGGCTCAAGGAATCCAGGGAGATGTTTACGGCCTTGAGCCCAACCCCGGCCAGCAGCTTGGCCTGACCGGCCAGCAGGGTGCCGTTGGTGGTCAGGCGCAGGTCCAGATGTGGAGCCAGGGTGATGACCCGCTCAAGAAAACCGGGGAAATCGCGCCGGACCAGGGGCTCGCCGCCGGTAAGACGTACTTTTGTCAGGCCCAAGGGCGCTGCCAAGCCAATGACCCGGAGGTATTCTTCGTAGGAGAGGATGTCGTTGTGGGAAAGGGCTTTGAAGCCATGGGCGGGACGGCAGTACAGACAGCGGAGATTACACCGGTCCGTGACGCTGACGCGCAGATAATTGACCACTCGCCCGAAAGCGTCGGAGAGCATGGCTGTCTGCTCCTGTTGAATGTGGAAGATTGATTTCTGTTATGCCAAAATACCCTGTATGGGAAGCAGATCAACCTCCGCCGACAATTGGCACAAGGCTCAGGACGCTGCCGTCATGGAGTACAGTGCTTCTGGAGGCCGGTTTGCCGTCCATGAGAGGGACGGTTTCAAGGCCGTCCGGCAGGTTCAGCCGAGCCAGCGCGTCGGCCACTGTGGAACCATCGGGCAGGTTGAGCACTGGCGGGTCCGGCTGGTGGAAGGCGCAGAGGCCGTAGCAGCGCAGTGATATGGTGACCATGACGGATTATTTGGCGTCGTAGCCTTTGGCGCTCATGCACTCGTTGATCTTCTTGTCGCGAAGGGCGTCCACATCCTGTCCCGGTTTGGCCAGGGCAGTGGCCACGGCCGCCGAAGACAGACAGTCGGAATAATCAGCCTTGGCCGCTTCCGGGGATTTGTTGGGGTTGTTCACCTGCGGCTGGCCGGAACAGGCCGCGACCGAGGCGGCGAGAAGCAATACTGCGAGGGCGTTTCGCATCGATAACCTCCTGGAATCGCGCTCTTCTAACGGGCAATCCCCACCAGGGTCAACAGGTGCGCTGCCGGGTCTTGACAGGTTGGTGCCATGGGGCCTAATCTTCATGAATGCGCCACCAGTATGTCACCATCGCTCCGGGTAGGTATTATCCCTACGGGTTCCGCGTTCGCGGGGCGTGGCACGGCGCTACCTTTTAGGAGTACACCTCAACCCAGCGCCTTCACCACAGGGCCGCGAGCATACCAGTTCGCGGCCCTGTTTTGTTAGGGCCGCAGGCAGGCAGCGCACCCAACGTCAAGGCGCACGGAGCAATCACCATGCACATCGGCAAATCCATCCGCAGGGAACGCATCCTCAACCGTGACACCGGCCGCACTATCATCGTCCCCCTGGACCATGGCGTGTCCGTAGGCCCTATCACCGGGCTCACCGACATGCGTGAAACCGTCACCCGCATCGTGGACGGCGGGGCCAACGCCGTGCTCATGCACAAGGGGCTGGTTCCCTGCGGGCACCGCTCCCGTGGGCGCGACATCGGCCTTGTGGTTCACCTTTCCGCCTCCACCAACCTGTCGCCTTTCCCCGGCGTGAAGACCCTGGTCTGCACCGTGGAAGAGGCCGTGCAACTGGGCGCGGACGCCATCAGCCTGCACCTCAACATCGGTGACGAGCACGAGCGCGAAATGCTGGCCGACATGGGCATGGCCACCAAGCAGGCCGCACATTGGGGCATCCCCGTGCTGGCCATGGTCTACGGGCGCGGACCCAAGATCACCAACGAATTCGACCCCGAAGTGGTGGCCCATTGCGCCCGCGTGGGCATGGAGCTGGGCGCGGATATCGTCAAGGTGCCCTACACCGGCGATCCCGAAAGCTTTGCCCGCGTGGTTGAAGCCGCCTGCGTGCCCGTGGTCATTGCCGGTGGCCCCAAGACCCCAACCACCAAAGACTTCCTGTCCATGGTGCACGATTCCGTCCAGGCCGGAGGCTCTGGCCTATCGGTTGGGCGCAACATCTTCCAACACAAAGACCCCACCCGCCTGCTGCAAGCCTTGGGCAAGATCGTCCACGACCGCTGGGATGTGGATGCGGCCATGGAAGATATGGATGAGTAGAAAACGAATCGAGGAATCGGGGACTTCGCGCCTCTGCCCCACGCGTCGGGGTTGATGATCCCCTTCAGGCTCTGGAATCAAAGAGGCCGGGGTTTTCGCCCCGGCCTCTTTGATTGCGTCGAAAAACAAAACTATTCGGAATGGATCTTCAATTTGTCGCCTGGACGCAGCTGCGACTTGTCATTGAGGTTGTTCCAGCTGAGCAGCGAGTGGGGGTCGACTTTGAACTTGCGGGCGATGCTCCACACGGTCTCACCGTTGGCCACATGGTACTGCACAGCGGTGGTTTTTTTGGCATCCTTGGATTCTTTGGGGGTGCTGGCAGCCTTTTGGGGACCAGCTGACTGTTTGGTTTGGGCTTCCTTGCCATGGGATTTGCTGTCGGCCTTACCCGGCGCAGTGGGGGCATTCGAGGCCATGGCCGCAAGCGTGACGCCTTTAGCCTCTTTGCCGCCCTTGGCGTGTGCGGGGGGGGTGGCTGCAGTTGCGGCGTGCGCGTAGGGTATCGCAACTCCAGCAGCCGCAACTGTCGGAGCGGGCACGGACAGACGCATGCCCACTTTCAGGTCCTTTTCAGACTTCAGGCCGTTGGCGGCCATGAGCGCTTTGGGGTCCACTTTGTTGGCAGAGGCCAGCGCGGCCAGGGTGAGACCCTTCTTGACCTCGACAGTCCGTACCTCTTTGACTTCGGCCACCTGGGACTTGCCCGGCGCAACAGGGGGGCAGGCCTGGGCCGGGATCTTGCTGCCGCTGCCGGCGGGGATGACCAGCATCCTGCCGCTGGTGACTTCCTTGGCGTACTTGAGGCGGCTGGCCTTGAGGATTTCACTCTGGGAAACGCCGTAGTGTTTGGAGAGGGCGGCAAGGGTGTCGCCCTTCTTGACTTTGTAGTTTGTGTACTGGCGGATTTCGCCCGATTTGGCTGGGCGGTCGTCAAGGTCGGCCAGAGCGGTATCCTGGGCCGAGCCGTCAAGCGCAACCATGACCATGGCGCCGGGCACGATGGCGTCGCCCAGGCTGGGGTTCATCTGGCGAAGCGCCGCCACGGGCACGCCTGTGCGTTTGGAGAGGGTCCACCAGCTGTCGCTTGGGCCGGTGGGGTATTGGCGAAGCCCTCGGCTGGCCACGCAACTGGGGTTCTTCACGTAGGCTAGGGCCAGTTCTTTTTTCGGCTGGGGCACATACACCGGGCTCTGCTTGTCCGGCGGGCTCACCTGACGGCGGTAGGAAGAGTTGTAGCGGTGGAATTCCTCCCAGCTCATGCCGCAGGCCTCGGCCATGGCGGCCAGGTCGGTCATGCCGTTCACCTGGACTTCTTCGAGCACCAGCCCGTTGTTCCAATTGACCGGCTTGAAACCCAAGGTTTCGAGGTTCTTGAATATCTTCAGCACGGCCAGGAACTTGGGCACGTACTTGCGCGTTTCTTCCTTGAGCAGGTTAGGGTTTTTGGCGATGTCGTAGAAGTCGCTCTGGCCGGATTGGGCCATCACCCTGCTCATCTTGCCTTCGCCGCAGTTGTAGGAGGCCAGAGCCAGGTTCCAGTCGCCGAACATCTCATGGAGCGCGGAAAGATACTTTGCCGCAGCGATGGTGGCCAGGTAGGGGTTGCGGCGTTCATCCTCCCACCAGTCGACGTTGAGGCCGAATCTGCGGCCCGTGGCGGGCATGAACTGCCACATGCCGCCTGCGCCTGCGTGTGAATAGGCCATGGTGTTGTAGCCGGATTCGATGAAGGGCAGGGCAATGATGTCTGGGGGCAGGCCGTAAGTGGCAAGCACTGCGCGGATGTACGGCAGGTGCGGCTCGGCGCGCTCCAGCCAGCGGACCATGGTGTCGCGTTTTTCCTGGGTGAAGTAGGCGAAGTACATCTGGAGGTCTTCGGTTTCTTTGACGTCCAGATTGAAGGGGATAGCTGTTTTGTAGGAAAGGGCCTTCTTTTCTGCCTCAGTGAGCGGGCGGGGGCGTTGGATCTTCAGGAAGCCTTCCGCCAGCTCGGGATCGAGGTTGGGGGCCATATCCTGGCTGACCACGGGTTGTTTTTTGGCGCAGGACGCCAACAACAGGAGAAGCAGGGAAAGCAGAACAACGGTTTTTTTCATGCAACCTCTGGGATGGGGCCGCCAGGGTCCGAAGGCGAAATGGGGAGCGGCCGGAACTCGACGTGAATTCTTTACGATTGTTTTGATGATGCTTCGCATAGCCGAACCTGGCAAGAAACGCAATCAATTGTCTAAAGTTCCACCTGAGGTATTGGCTGTCTGGCTTCGCCTGCCCAGCCTGTTGTTTTGCAGTGGCGGACAGGGCGCTTTGCGGCTACACGGCCAGGACAGCACCTCGAAAAGGACATCGCATGCAAAATATCATCATGGGTCGCAAGCCCGTGCGCGAACTGGTGGACACCAGCCCCGACACCATCGAGCAGGTGGTCATCCGCCAGGGCGTCAAGGGCCAGGATATCAAGGAGCTTCTCGACGCTTGCCAGGCTGCCGGAGTGCGCTGTCGCTTCCTGCCCGGCGACGCTCTTGAACGCCAGATTCCCGGTTGCCGCCAGGGCGTGGCCGCCTACGTCTTCAGCAGCGGCTTCGTTGAATTGGACACCCTGCTCGACCTGGCCCGTCAGGCTCCCCTGCCCGTAGTGCTGGCCCTCGATCAGGTGCAGGACCCAGGCAATCTGGGCGCACTGGCCCGCACCCTGCTGGCTCTTGGCGGCGGCGGGCTTCTGGTGCCCCGCCATCAGGGCGCGCGCCTGGGCGGCGGCGCGTCCCGCGCCTCGGCCGGAGCCCTGGAGCGCCTGCCCATTCACCAGGGCGTCAACCTGAGCCGCGACCTGGAAGCCTGCGCTGAAGCGGGTTTTACCGTGGTTAAGGCCGAAGCCGGGCCGGAAGGCCACAACCTCTTCAAGGCCACGTTCCCTTTCCCCCTGGTGCTGGTGCTGGGCGGTGAAGAAAAAGGCGTGCGCCCGGGCGTCGCCAAACGCTGCGAGTTGAGCGTCTTCATCCCCATGCCCGGCGAGTTCGATTCTCTCAACGTCGCTCAGGCCGGAGCCGTGGTGCTAGGGCAGATGGCCCGTCAGGCGTTTCTGGGGAAGTAGAAGGAAGGCATGCCTCCGGCGGCCGGGGGGGATGATCCCCCCCGGACCCCCGCAATAGGGGCTGACGAATGCTTGCAACGCTGGGTATGGTTGGTATGCTGCAGAAGAGAAGGTTTTGCCGTGCTGCGCACGGGAAAGCAGATAATACGGTATAAAACGGTTTTCGTCGGAATTGCCGTCAAGGGCGGCGTAGCAGCGCACCGGGATCACTGCCAAGCAGGGATCGACGAACCTTCCTGCTGCTCTTGCCGATCTTCACCTGTCGAGCCGTGCAGGGGGGCGCGGTTCCGCCGGACCGCAGGGCGATGCGCCGCAGGGCGCTTTGGCCCGAGGAATCGCATCGTCCGAGGTCCGCCGGAATCGCGTCCCCCTGCGCACCCACAGGCATTTCTTTCGGTTTCCCTTCCCCGTCTTCACTCAAATCACTGTGTCACATTTGAAAAACATGTTCATGTTTTTCAAACCGCCAACTTATCCAGCCGCTACTTCCGCCGGAACCGCCTCCCTCCAACCTTCCGGCCAAGGCGGCGGCGCACAAAATTCCTGGCCGTCAACGGAGAGTTTCCAGGCGTGCAGCAGCATGGGCATGCGCTGCCCTGTCGAGCGGCCTCCGCCGTATTTGCCGTCCCCCACAATGGGATGGCCACGCGAAGAAAGTTGCGCGCGTATCTGGTGGGTGCGGCCTGTGAACAACTGGATGGCCAGCAGAGTGCGCCCCTTTTCGATCGAGAGCGCAGTGGCTTCCAGCCGGGCGGCCTTGCCTTCGCCGGTGTGGACTTTCTGTTGCCCCGCCAGGCCGCTTTTGGCTAACGCATCGCGCATTTCCACGGGCTGCCCGACCGTCGAGAGCGTCCACTCCCCGTACACCCAGGCCAGATAGATTTTCACCAACTCGCGGCTGCGAAAGGCCTCGTGCAGGGCGGCCAGGGTCCGGTAGGTCTTGGCCGCCAGCAGCACGCCGGAGGTGTCCCTGTCCAGCCGGTGGGCCAGGGTGGGGACAAAAGCCGTACCGGCGTACCGGGCCGAGAGTCTGGTCTGCACCGAATCTGTCCAGCCGCTGCCGGTATGCACCGGAAGCCCGGCGGGCTTGTTGATCACCAAGAGGGTTTCCGTCTCACGCAGCACAGGCAGCCAGGCGTTGACGTCAGCCGCCACGTCAGCTGTATCGGCAAATTGGTCGGTAAACGTATCGGAAATTCTGTCGACAACCGTATTTCTATTGAGCGAAGCTTCCGTTGGTTCGAAGGCCTGGTTTATCGATCCGGTGGCTTGGTGGGTCGCCACGCCGGATGTCACTCCGTGCGCGTCTTCGTCTACAGACCCAACACCAGTCTCCCCAAGAACCTTGCGGCCCTGCGGGAGCGTCCTCGCGGAGGGGAAGCCAAAGGCGTTGCCGGAGGGCGGGGCGGGGCGTGCGAATCCTTGGGGTGCGCGAGCGGCGTCGGACGCCAGCGCCCCTTGGGCAGGGGCCTCCCAGGTTGCATCCGCCGCGAAGAAGGGGGGCACGCGCACGGCCTGCCCTTCCTCAACGCGGTCGTAGGGGCCGGACCGGCAGCCGTCCACCCGCACCTGGCCGGTGCGTATCCAGCGCATGAGCGCGGATTTGGGCACGTCTTTGCCCACCAGCCGGGCCAGGAACTGGGTGAGCTTCTGCCCGGCGTCAGCCGGGCCGACGGTGATGGTGCGCGGGCCGCTCATGGAGACGCCTGATCCTTGGTTTGAGAAGAAACGTGAAGCCTATGTAGTGCCGGAAGAGTTGGTATCATGGGGAGTTTGGGGGAAGAAGAAAACCGGCGGGGGGCTTTGATGGTCCCCCGCCGGAGTGCATGCGGTTATTGAGCGGGCTTGCCGGTCAGGTCCTGTTGCGGAGCCTGGGGCTGGGGGCCGCCGGGCACGCCGATATCCATGTACTGGGTCTTGGAGCCGGGGTCGCGCACCAGATTGACCTTGCCGTCCCCGGACTGCACGTCCGAGAGCTCATCCTTCTGCGCGCCGCGGCCGGTGACCGTGAGGATGTTTTCGCCCTTGTACTTGATCAGGTTGCCCAAAAGGTCGCGTACCTTGCGCACGTCCATTTCCAGGCGCAGGAAGGCGTTGCCGGTTTCATCCCAGCCCCAGCCGCGGTTGGCGGCGTTGACGCCGGGGTTGGGCACGTAGGCTCCGAACACGGCGGCGCAGACCTTGGCCCGGTTGGAATCTTTGGTGAGCACAAAGTTTTCGGTCGTGCTTGTGGAGAGAATCTTCTCGCCAACAAGCAGGGCGGCCATTTCGTCGTAGGCGTTTACCTGGGCGGCCCGGAGCGCCCTGAGGGCCGGGCGCGAGGCCTCGGTCATGGTGCCGAAGCCGAAGCTCTCCACACGCACGTCCTTGAAGCTTACCCGCTCGCCCAGAACATTGATGATGTCGCCCAGGTCGATGTGGCCGAACACCAGACAGATGTCCTTTTCCTTGTCGTAGATCCTCTTGTCCACCTTGACGCCCTTGATCACTGCGGCGGCTTTGGTGTCGGCGCGGTACTTGGCGTCTTCGGTAAGGCCGAATTCGGTCTCGCTCTTGACCTTGAAGCCGATGACCGCTTCGACCAGATTACGCTTGAGGTCTTGCTCGGCCATCTTTTCGCTCATGAGCTGTTTGTTGCCCTGAGCCAGAGCCTGCCCGGCAACAAAGATCGCCAGCAGGCACAGCATAAGGATTTTAGGAAATATGCGACGCATGGTAGTTCCTCCGCTAGAATGAAAAGAGGTCGCGTACGCCTTGCCAGAAACCGGATTCAGGTTTCTTGGCAGGCTGTTCCGGGAGAGCCGGAGCGTCCTGCTGGGGTTGCGCGTCACCGGCCACAAGCCGGGCCACGGGCACATCCAGGGAGGCAATCTCCACTATGGAAGAAATATCCCTGGGGCGGAGAGCTTCGTCCAATTCTCCGGCATTGGCCTGGGAAGCTCCCAGAAGCAGGGCAATGGTCGCCGCCGGAAGGGCGAGTTTACGAAATGTCGTCATAGTGCGCCTCAGTGTCACGGTTTACAATGGAAATGCAACTCTCAGGCCGAACCGCATGGGCGGGTAGGGCCTACTGGACAGACTTGCCCTTGACCTCCTGGCCGGACGAGGGCGCTGGGCCGCCAAGCGGGACGTCCAGGCTCTGGTACTGGGTCTTGGACGAACCGGGCCGGATCATGGATGGGCCGCCTTCCGGGGAGACAGGGGCGAGTTCGTCCTTCTGCGCTCCACGGCCGGTGACTTCCAGAACGTTCTCGCCGCCGGTGTAGACGATGAGGTTGCCCAGCAGGTCCTTCACCTTGCGCACGTCCAGGGCCAGGCGCAGGAAGGCGTTGCCGGTTTCATCCCAGCCCCAGCCCCTATTTGGGGAGCCGATGTCCTGGTTGACCACGTAGGCTCCAAACAGCGCGGCGCAGACCTTGGAGCGGTTGCTGTCCTTGGTGAGGATGAAATTTTCAGCCGAACTCTGGCTTAAAATCTTTTCGCCCACCAGCAGGGCGGCCATTTCGTCGTAGGCGTTCAAGGTTGCTGCCCGCAGCGCCCGAAGCGGGGGTCTGGAGGATTCGGTCATGGAGCCGAAACCGAAACCGTCCACCCGGACATTCTTGAACTCGACGTTCTCGCCGACGATGTTGCGGATGCGGCCAAGCTCGATATGGCCGAAACACAGGGCGATGTCCTTGTCCTTGTCGTAGATCATCTTGTCAACTTTGATGCCCTTGATGATGGCGGCGGCCTTGGAGTCCACCCGGTACTGGGCGTCTTCGGTGAGGCCGAACTCGGTTTCGCTCTTGACCTTGAAGCCGATGACCGACTCCACAATGCGGCGCTTCATGTCCTGCTTGGCCATTTTTTCGGTCATGAGCTGCTTGTTGCCCTGGGCGCTTGCGGCAACCGGGATGGCGGACAGCAGCAGAAGCATGAGTCCAAAGACGATGGCGAAACGAGTGCGTGGTGTCATGACATCCTCCTGGCGCGTACTGCTTCGGGCGGCTGGCCCGCTGGCCGGTTAGGGGTTTGGTGAGGCGGAAGGCTTGCCGACGCCGTTTTGGGGCTGGCCGCCGACAAAAGTTATGGAATCCCGTGTTTTTTGCGGCCCTACAGGAAGGGAACCGTTGACGTATTCCGTGTTGCCGCCAGGAGACCGCGGCCCGAAAATGGGATCCACGGACCCCTTTGCCGTCTGCGCTTGGGCCGGGTGCTCGCGGATGGTCAGGGACTCCACGCGCACAAGTACCTTACCGGGATGTTTCGGGTCTGGAACAACGGTGGCTTCAAAGGTGACCGTGCCGTTTTTAGGCACCGCACCCTGACGACGGAGGTCTTGGTTGACTTGGTCGCGCAGTTGCTGTTTCTGGCGCACCCAGTCTTCCATGAGCACCTTGTTGCCGCCGAACTGCACAGTTTTGCCGCCGTGTTTGGCCGAGGCGGGCGACTGGGCATATCCCGGAGCGCAGAAGAAAAACGCGGCCAGGGCGAGGGCCCCGGCCGCAACGAATCCGCGCATGTTAGAAGTCGCTGGGGTCGATGGCCTTGCCGCCGCCCCGGAATTTCTTCTCATAGATCACCTTGGGCGCGGCAGGGCCGCCGCTCTTGCCGCAAAGGCGCCTGGCGTTTTCATACTCGATCTTCAGGGGCACGTAGGAGGAATCCACAGCCATACCGCGCTGGAACACGTCCAGGGCTTCGGGGCAGCGGTTTTCCATGACGTAGATCTTGCCCAGGTCCAGATAGGCTTCGGGGTTGATGCTGTTCAAGTTCCTGGCGGCTTCCAGTTGGCGTTTGGCGCCCTGGTAGTCGTTGGTGTTGTAGAGCAGGATGCCCAGAGCCTCTCGCGCACCCAGGTGGCTCGAATTGAGGTTAATAGCGTTGGAAAGGGCTTGTTTGGCTCTCTCGGTCATGTTGAGTTTGATGAAGGACAGGCCGAGATAGTAATGGGCCTCAGTGAAACTGGGGCTTTTGTTGGCAGCCATCTCGAAGTTGCTGGCTGCCGCGGAGAAGTTTTCCTGCCGGAAGGCCGCCATGCCCATGTCGAAGAATTCCTGGGCCGAGGGTTCCATCGGTGGCGGCGGTTTGGCGCAGCCCATGGACAACATAGCTATTGCGGCCATCATTATCAGTAGCGTGAGTGTCTTGCGCATATGAAGTTCTCCCGTTTGGTGGTTTCCGGTTTACTTCAGCTTGTCGATTTCGACTACAGCCTGCTGCAACAAGCGCTGTACCATGGTGTCCAGGGTGACGCCGGTGGTCTTCTTTTCAGTGTAACCAAGTGCGCCGCCGCCCTTGGAGGAAATCTCCATCTTGTCTTCGAAATAGCCGGTGGCTTTTTGTTCGCCAGTGTTGGCGTCGAGCACCTTGTAGCGCATGCCCACGATCCAGATGCCGGAGGCTTCTTCTGCCTTGATGGAGGCCACGGCCGAACCGGAGGCGATGCCAAGGCCCGCGCTGCCGGTGGCATACCCGGTCACGCCGCCGACCACGCCGCCCAGGTAGGTGCCGTCGAATTTCTTTTCAACCTGCGCCACGGGTTCGGCCTTCAGGATGTCGAAGCGGATGAGCCAGTTGGTGGCCTGCATCTTGCCTTTCTTGAATTTTTTCAAAGTCTTGGCGTCACCCAAGTTGGCGGCCACTTCGATCTCCTGGATCATGGAGCCCAGATCCTGGCGTTCAAGCACTTGAAAGTTGTCTTTGGCGAGTTCGATTTCGGCAAAATCGGCGATGTTGTTGGCACCGTATTTTTGGGCAAAGGTGGCGTTGGAGCTCTTCACCGCGCCGGGGATGACCACGATCTGGGGTCCGGGTTTGTCCGCGTTGGCATAGGTTACCGGTTGGTACATGGCCGCATCGGCTTCCTTGTTGGCCTGTTGAGAGGCGGTCTGGCAACCCTGTGTAAGGGCAAGCAGACCAAGCATTACGACGAGAACCCCGAATCGTTTAGCCATGTTCATCTCCTCCGTGGCGGTGTTGGCGCGGTACTGCTTGCGCGGTGTTTGCGGTGCCGGGGCGCTCAGCCGGTCCGGGACCGCTGAGTGCCAACTGTATACATTTTGCCGAAATCCCTTATGCCGTCTAGAAATTTTTCACGGCATCCAGGGATTTTTCCGGCTTCAGCACGCCGTCATCGGTAAGTTTTTTGCCCGTTTCCGGGGAAAGCTCGGTCACTTTCTTCAGGGTCTCTTCGCTCTTGACCACGTCTTTTAAGCGGTCTGCGCTGGAAGCCGTCAGGCCAGCAGGCGGAAGATTCTGCATCTTAGCCATGAATTCCGTAGGTTTGAGTCTGGATTTGAAGGTGATGCGCACGGTGTTTCCATGGGAGGAATCCAGGGAGAAAGCCTCCTCGCCCAGCTTGGCGTTCAGGGGCCTGAGCACACCTGTTTGCAGGAACTGGTTGAAGTTGCCGCGCCCGCCGACGAATTCCACCTCAAAGAGCGACAAGCCGGAGCGGTCGAAATCGCGGAAATCTACATTGAGCACCGGACGCAGGCCAATGAATTCCTTTTTGACCAGTGTGCCCGCGTCGTAGCTGGGCAGCCCCAGCACCTGCAGCTGGTAGGTGGCCGCCGGGGCCTGGAGGTGTTCCTCGAAGAATTCCTTGGAGAACTCCGAGCCGATAAGCTTGCCGATTTCTTCGATGGCTTGGTCTTCGTCGGCCCAGCTTTGCTTCTGGGGCACCTTGTTATTGTAGTAGATTTCTTCGCCGGTGTTGTTGTCCACGCACTTCACGCTCCAGGAGGTGAGCACGTATTTCTTCACTTCCAACTTGGAGGCGGCCAGGACCACGGACACGGTTTTGAACTTGGCTTCGCCGATGATGGAAAAGTCTGCCGCCTTCACCTGTGAGGCCGATACGGTGGATTCGGTCTGGCCGGCCAGTTGGCTGGTTTCCATCAGCTCAGTGCGCAGCTTGGACGACTGTTCTTCAGACCACACCCGATAGCCGAAGCCCTTGATGCGGGCTTTGAGAATGTTTTCCGCCACTTCGGAGCGTTCAGGCTTGATGTTGGAGCCCCGCTCGGCGTCACGAATATTGATGGCCACGGAGATGCGCGGGTTGCCCAGGTCTTTGAGCAGGCTCACCCGTTCGAGCTTGCCCATTTCGCCCAGGGCGCTTTTCACATCGCCCACGTAGACCTCGGCGGTCATGAGGATATGGGCAAAGCCGTCCTCGCCTACCCAGGGAGGGGATTCCTTGACCACTCGCTTGATGAGCCCTTTGGAGCGCGAGAGGATCTTGTCATGCACCAGGGTGTAGTTCTGCATGAGGGTCGAGGTTTCCATGAAGGAACCCACGGCCTTCTCCAGAATCTGGCGCTTGGCGTCGTTGCGCAGGTCGTCGAGCATGAGCCCCTTGTCGCGCTTGTAGGTTTCGGCGTTGGGGTCGGCCAAGCCTTCGGCGGTGACCGTGATGGTCTTTCCTTCTTGGGCCAGGGCCGGAAGGCCAAGCGCAAGGAACAGGAGCAGCAGGGGGAAAATGCGAAGCGTCCGCATGGGTGACCTCGGTTGCGTTCGTAAAAGATGGCTAACGTATTTCTAACAATATACTCTTGATCTGCGGTGTAAAGGAAGGTTTACTTGCTTCCTCGGGCGCAGAAGTCAGAATAGAGCTTGGCCACCAGGCCGTCGGCCTGGTCGTCCAGCACGGACATGGCTGCGCCGATAACGTCGGAGCCCGCCCAGGACTGTCCCGAGGCCCTTGCCTGGGAGATAAGCCGCCCTGAACCGTCGGTCAGGGTGAGCATAACGTCCACGCTCACCTCGTTGGCCCGGACCATTTTGTTTGCGCCGCTTCTGGCCGAGATGATGCCCTTGAGGAAGAACCCTGTGCCCAAACGTTTGGAGGCGTTCAAGGCCGCGTCCGGGTCGTTGTTCAGGATGGCTTCGGCTTCGGCTTTGGCCACGCTCGCCGTGATTTCCTGCTGGGTGATGGTGGAAAGTCCGATAGCCCGGAGTCTGTCGTTGAGCAGCTGAAACAGCTCTCCCTGGTTGGAGGCGTTGACGCGCAGCAGACCCTGGTGACGTTCCGCGATGATCAGGGCGATCTTCTTCCCCTTGATGGACGCCCGGCACGGCGCTGAAAGCTGCGCCGCTACCCGTGCGGCCCCGGCCTGTCTGGCCGAAGACTCCTTCTGGGATTCCTCGGAGAAATTGAAGGCCCAGGCGCTGCCCGCCATGGCCACAAACACGGCAAGGAAAAGTACCAGTCGTTTCACAGCTAACCTCCGAAGAATGTATGGCTGGGGGCTTCACGCCCCCAGGCCCCCGCGCCAGGATTGGTGGGCACCTCGACCCCCCACAGTAGGGGAAATCGTCCTCCCCCAATGGGGGGGCCTGGGGGTGCCCTGCACCCCCAGCGGGGGTCAAGGGGGCAGCGCCCCCTTGTTACATCGACTTCTGGGAGGGGGACCATGTGGTATGATCGTCTGCGGGTGTACGCCGGGTTTGTGAAGATTGAGCATTCGGTTTTCGCGTTGCCGTTTGCGTACATGGGGCTTTTTCTGGCCAAGCGTGGTTGGCCGGGGTTGCAGGCCTTTGCGCTGCTCACCGTGGCCATGGTGGCGGTGCGCAGCTTCGCCATGGGCGTCAACCGTCTGGCTGATGTGCGGTACGATCGCATGAATCCCCGCACCCAGATGCGGGAACTGGTGAGCGGGGCGCTTGGCCTGCGGGAAGCGGCTCTTTTTGTGGCCGGGTGCGCGGTGGTGTTCGTGTTGGCCTGCTGGGGTCTGAACCGGCTGTGTCTGGTGCTGTCGCCGGTGGTGCTGGTGTGGGCGGGGCTCTACAGCTTTACCAAGCGTTTCACCTGGCTGTGCCATGTTTTTCTGGGAAGCGTGCTGGGGCTGGCCCCGGTAGCTGGCTGGCTGGCGGTGACCCCGGAGTTTTCCCTGGCCACGGTGCTTCTGGGCCTGGGCGTCACCTTCTGGGTGGCCGGGTTTGATGTGTTGTACGCCTGCCAGGACGCGGCTTTCGATAAGCAGATGGGCTTGCGTTCCATGCCGGTTCGCTTCGGCGTGGGCACGGCCTTAAGCCTGGCCGGACTGATGCACGCCAACGCCGTGGTGTTTTTCGCCCTGGCGGGCTGGGCGGCAGGGTTGGGCGGGTACTATTATACGTTTTTGGGGCTCACGGCCTTTCTGCTGACCGTGGAACACCAATTGATTGCCGAAGACGACTTAAGCCGCATCAACGTAGCCTTCTTCACCCTTAACGGGGTCATCGCGGCCTCGCTGTTCCTGGGCGTGCTGGCGGACCTGCTGTTCTGAGCGGTTACTGCCTCTGAGTTTCGTCTTCGTGAATCTAATTATTTTTTATTACTTACTGCAGCAATGTAACAAGTACAAATGGTGGAAATTATGAAGCTCTGTGTTCTTTTCCTTTGAAGAATGAGAGAATGGTTTTTAATCTCGAATTTTCAATAAATTCAATCCACTTTTCAAGATAGCTAAAGTCGTATTTTATTTTTGTGTTAAAGTATTCATTGTTGAACTTTTGAAGTTCAGTTGTTATTGGGGCGTCTGAGCTGTTAACAAGGTAGAATGATTTTAACATTGTTATTAGCGTTAGAGTGTTCATGTCATGTTTGAAATGCGTTTAGTATTTGTTTAGCAATTCCTCGGTGTTAAATTTGTCGTAAATAATACTAAATTCAAGCATGTTGAGACAAACATCAGCGTTGGTTGTGGCGTTTGAATCAACTATGAGCTTGAAACATTTTTCAGATTCAGCCATGTTTCCAATGTTTAAGTGTACAATGGCTATGTTGCATAGGGTTGCCTCGTTGTCTCCGAATAAGGTTTGTATTTTTGTCAAGACCACTAAAGCTTCAAGAAATCTTGAATGTTTAATTAAGCCCAATGACAGTAATTCAAGGTAATGCATATTGTCGCTTGCTTGAAACACATTATTAAATTGGTATTCAAGTTCATTTTCCAAGGTTAAATAATTCTTTACAACACCATAGTTGTGAGCAGCTCGTGAGTGTTCTTTGGTTATTTTAAAAATTTGCTCATATGTTGAAATGGCGCACCAACTCGGCAAAGTCCGGGCTTTCTGGCTGTGTAACTTAAGCCGACCTAGCGGTTTTCCCGTGTGTGCCAGATGCGCAGGACGTACATCGTGGCGGACTGAATCTCATAACGCACCTCATATTGCCCTGCCAGAATGCGGCGAACCTCGCGAGGTGCAAACTCGTCGAGCTTTTCACCGAGTCGAGGCTGTTCCAGCAGCCGGGCCGTTGCAGCGGTGAGCTTTTGAACTGTGTGCGCAGCCGCGCACCTGTTGACCGGAGCCAGAAATTCGTAAAGCCGCGCCAGATCGGACAGCGCCTTGCTGGTCCATTGCAGCTTCATCCGTGCGGCACCGGCAACGGCGTGTCAGTATCAAGGCTGTCGGCCCAGGCCTGAACCGCCTGATGGTCAATGACGCCTCCGGCGTCGACATCCGCCAAGGCTTCAAGCGTCAGACGCCGTCGTTCTTCCTCTTGGTCCACCCAGGCAGCCAGCGCCTGTTTCACTATCCAGCCGCGTGAGCGCTCTAGACGAACGGCGAGTTGATCCACCTTTTCGGCCAACGGCATGGGGATGTGGGCAGTAAGCACTTTGGTGTCCATACACGGCTCCTTGGCAATCAAAAGCAATCATAGTTATTAAACATGATTGACGCAAGACAAAAGAGATTTTGAACCAAGGGGATTTCACGGGCTCCGGTGCGGCCTAGCGCCCGCCGAAGGTGACGGTCTGGATGGCCCGGTCGATCTTGGGCTGCTTCCAGAGCACGGCAGGTTCCGGTGCCGCAGTGGCGGAGCGGACGGTTATGCCCTGGCCGGGTTGTGTGATCAACTGGCTGCCTGCCGCGTTGGAAACCACCAGGCCTTTGCCCGAGACCATGAATACCGCCAACTCGTCGGCTGCAAAAAAGCCGCCCCAGAAATCCGTGCCTCGGATGCCGATGACAGCTATGGGAGTGCGTACTTCGAAGACAGGCGTCGAACCCGAAACAATGGCGCCGGTGACGGCCCGGAAAGCCCCCTGGCCCAGGCTGAATCGGGCTGAACCGCTTGGAGGGCTGAAGGTCTCGACGGTGAAGGTTGTATCCTCGGATAAAATGATTCCAGAACCGTCGATCATGGTCAGTTCCAGCCTGGCTTTGGCTCCGGTGCGCAGAATATCTCCCACGCGTACGGGCTCGCCAAGGGCGACGGCGCGGGAGGCTCCCTGTGTTTCCAGTGTGGCCGGGCCTTGCAGCTTGGTGACGCTGCCGCTGAGGGCGCCTTCAGAGGGGGCTGCTTGTGCGGCCAGTGCCGGAAAGACAAGAACGGCCAGACAGAGCAGAATGAGGCGCAGGATGGACCGTTGGTTGTGGCGCATCACCAGTTTCCCTCCCCCTTGGTGTGTTCCAGAATATCGTCGTAGCGGTGGGTCACCGACGTGTGGCCGCCTGGGGCCAGATCATAGCGGATGATCGCCCCAGCCTCATCGTCGAATACATCCAGATGGCCGTTGTCGCCAGTGTGCATCAGGCGGGCGCTGGCTTCAAGAAATGGTTCGGCGTCGATCCAAAACCCGGCGTATTCGATATCCAGGGAGTCACCGTCCAGGGTGGCGGTATCTTCGGGCAGTGTAGCGGCCAGAAGGCCCAGATTGCCGGTTTGGGCCAGGCGCACCCGTCCGAAGAGGCGGAAATCGGGTTTACCGGTTCTGCCGCCTCCACGGCTTATCCTGCTCAATGGGTGGCCTCGGAGCCGGAATCCTGGAGCAGCTGCTTGGCCACGGTGATGTCGTAGAGCAGCATGGGGTTCACGTCGCGGCCGCGATCCTTGTACATCTGGGCGGCCATTTCAATTTCTTCGAAGGGCATCCAGCCGTGTTTTTCCCAAACTTCGGGGTAGTCGGCGTTGAACATGCGGAATTCAACGGTTCCGAACTGTTCGCGCACGTACATGCGGATGCGGGTATTCTGGGGGGCGGGGTAGTAGTACAGGCCGCGTAGGTCCTTCATGATGCCGTTCTCCTTGCGTCTCCCGAGCGTGGGGAGGGAATGTTGTCGCCAAGGCTTAGTAGTGGAGGCGGGGGAAAAAGAAAAGAGGCCCCGCGTGGCGAGGCCTCTTGGAAGTCCGGTGTTGCGGCAAATCAGCGAGGGGTCATCTCGTCGATGAGCTTCTGGAGCTGTTGAGCGAGGTCAGCCAGCCCCGCTACGGCTATGGCCGAGGTGTGCATGCCTTCAGAGGTCTCGGAGGTGACCTTGCGGATGTCGTCGACTGCGCGGTTGATCTCCTCGCTGGCGGCGGACTGTTCTTCCGCTGCGGTGGCGATGGAACGCACCTGGTCGGAGGTCAGGGTGACCAGCTCCACGATGTAGCGCAAGGCTTCGCCGGACTGGTTGGCCAGACCGGTGGCCTCGTCGATAGCTTGGCCAGCCACGTCCACGCTCTTGATGTTGTCGCGCGCGCCGGTCTGGATGGCACCGATCACCTGGCCGACTTCCTTGGTGGCGTTCATGGTCTTTTCGGCGAGTTTGCGCACCTCGTCGGCCACCACGGCGAAGCCACGTCCGGCCTCGCCCGCTCTGGCCGCTTCGATGGCGGCGTTGAGGGCCAGCAGGTTGGTCTGGTCGGCGATGTCAGAGATCACGTCCAGGATGCGGGTGATGTCGTCGGCCTGTTTGCCCAGGGCGGTCATCTGGGTCTTGAGCTGGTTGGCCTGATCGTTGACCCGTTTGATGGCCAGGGCCGATTGGGCCATGATTTCGGTGCCCTTCTGGGCCTGGGCGCGAGCATCTTCGGCAGCCGAGGCGGCCGAAGCGGAGTTCTTGGCCACCTCAAGTACGGTGGCGTTCATTTCTTCCATGGATGTGGCTGTTTCTTCGGTGCGCTGGTTCTGGATTTCCGCGCCCCGGTTCACCTCATCTACCTGGGAGGAGAGGGCATCGGACGCCTGGGCCACCTGGCGGGCAATTTCGGCGGAGTCAGCCGCCACATGGGTCATCTGGGTCAGCAGGCCGGTGACCTTGTTCTCCTGGGCCTGGGCCTGTTCCGTGGCGGCCTGGGCCTGGCGCTTTTGGTCTTCGGCTTCCTGGGTCTTGTGGGTTGCTTCGGCCATCTTCTCCTTGAGCTTGCCCACCATGATGGAGATGGCTTCCTTCAAAGTGAGAAGTTCCGCAGTGAACAGCCCCTTGGGCTGGGCTTCCAGGTCGCCCTTGGCCACGGCCCCGGCAAAATCCTGGATATGGATGAGAGGGGTGATGATGTTCTTGTTGATCAGCCACCATGCCATGGCGACTATCAGGCCCAGGATGCACAGGGTGGTCAGGCTGGTGGTGAGGGCGGCGCTCATGACCTGCTGTTTGCTGCGTGCCAGCGAGGAGATGATTTCAAACGCGCCGTGGATCTCGCCAGCTTTCCAGCCTTCCTTGGTGCCGCCCAGGGGATCTTTCTCGCCCTTGGGATCGCCGTGGCAGTAGAGGCATTCCTTGGTGAGGCGGATGGCCCGGAAGTAACGGACTTTGTCCGGCTCGCGTATGACTATTTCGTCGAGGTTCTTGGCGGACATATCGCGCAGGGCTTGCAGTTCCTGAGCTGTGGGCTGGTTCTTGGGGTTGCGGGGGAATTCCTTGGGCACACGGAATTCGTAGCCCAGCTTGCGGGCGTTCTCTTCGGCCATGTTGATGGCCGTGATGACCGGCACAGCCGAGATGAGGTGTTCTTTGGGAATTTGGTCAAAGGGCCGGATGACGCCCTGATCCAGTTTTTTCGACATTTCGTTGCGGGCCGCTTCGGCCATGAACACGATGCCTCGCGCCTGTTCCAGAATGGCGTAATCGCCAGCCTCGGAGATGGATGCCATTTGTTGGGCGAACATGGCCAGAGCCAGGACCAGCGGTCCGGCTATGGCGATGAGCAGAATCTTCCATTTGATGCTCATGGTGGCTCCGAGTGCGGATTAAGGGTGCTGGACGAAAAATCTGAATATAAACCTTCTAAGAAACTTGCGACTTTTCTCGATGAGCGTCAAGCCTGCACCTTTCGAAAAGCCGCCATAGCGTGGCTGGCCGAGGTTTCCCAACTGAAGCGTTGGGCCTGTTCCAGCCCGAGGCTGCGCATGGATTGGCGCAGGGGCTGGTCCGAGGCCAGCCGACGCAAGGCCTGGGCCATTTCCACGGGGTCGGCAGGGTCGCGCAGGTAGAGGGCGGCAGGTCCGCCTACTTCCGGCAGGCTGGAGGCTTGGGCGGTCAGCACCGGGCAGCCGCAGGCCATGGCTTCCAGCACGGGCAGGCCGAAGCCCTCGTACAGGCTGGGATAGATAAGTGCCAGGGCTCCAGAATACAGCCCGGCCAGGGCGCTTTCCTCAACGTAGCCCAGCTCGATGACCCGCGTATTGGCAGACGCCTCCTTGGACCAGCCCGACCATCCGGCCAACACCAGCGGGATATCCAGGCCGCTTTCGGCCAGGGCCTTGGGGATGACCTGGGGGTTCTTGCGCGGGTCGTTGGTGCCAAGAAACAGAAAATAGGGTTCGCCGGGCTTAAGCCCGGCAATGGCGGTGTGGCCGGGCTGGGGGAAGAATTGCCGGGGATCGATGGCGTTGTGGGTGATATCCACCATGGCGGGATCGATGTGCAGCACCTCGGCCATTTCCTGGCGGGTGAACTCCGACACGGCCAGAAACCGCGCCACCTGGGGCAGCCGCCGTTTGAAGAACAGATTGAAATAGAGCACCCGCTCCCTGGGATGGAACTGCGGATAGCGGATCAGGGAGAGGTCGTGGACGGTGAAGACCGTCTTGACTCCTTTGGGGGCGCGGAAAGGAAAGAAGGCTGCCTCGTGGTAGAGGTCGCAGCCCTTGGCGGCGCGTAAAAAAGCCATCTCGCGCTTGGCGTGCATGGCCAGCCGCACGGCCAGCCCGGCCGCCGGGGGCAGGCTCCACAGCAGCTTGGTCAGGCGCGACCTGCCAGCTACGCTGGCCGGGGGATCAGGCATGGTCGGCAGGGCCTGGCGACCGTCAAAATAGCGGATGTCCACCTCGTGGCCGTACTGGGCCTCAAAGGATTGATAGAGGCAGCGCAGATAGCGACCGATGCCGGTGTTGACCGCCGTAAGCGGGATGGCGTTGACGATAAGGCGAAGTTTGCCCATGGGATCAGGCCCGTGCTTTTCTGGAACGCTCCAGGGTTTCGTCCACCACCTGGCGCATTTTCTGGCGGAAAACTGCTTCGTCGAAGCGCTTTGCCTGGGCTTCACAGGCAGGGCGCATGGCCAGGGCCTTCTCCGGCGTCATGGCTTGCACCGCCTCGGAAAGCTGATGGGCCGTGGGGTTTGCGGGTATCAAGAAACCGGTGCGGTTTTCAAGAACCGTTTCCAGCAGTCCGCCTTCGGCCACGCCAATCACCGGCTTGCCGGCGGCCATGGATTCCACCGGTGAAATACCGAAATCCTCGTCGCGCGGGATGTAGATGGTAGCCAGGCAGCTTCCGGTAAGTTGCCGAAGCGTATCCTGATCCACCCACCCCAGGATGCGGATGTTCTCCCGTCCCTGGGCCATGGCGGTCACCCGCTCCAGTTCGCTGCCGCCGGAAGCCACCACCAGTTGTTTATCCGGCATGTCCAGGAAGGCCTCCACAATGGTTTCCACCCGTTTGAGCTGGTCCACGCGGGCAGTGGAAAGGTAGAAGCCCTCCTGGCCCAGCCAGGGGAAATCGGCTGTGCGTACCGGCGGCGGCACCACCACGGAATCGAGCTGCAGGTAGTTGCCCAGGCGGGCTGCCACATTTTTGGAGTTGGCGACGATGGTATCCATGGCCCTGGCCGCTTTGGCGAAGGCCCGCTCGAAATTCCAGAGAAAGGCCTCGTAGAGCGGGCGCCGCAGGCGGGACTGGCGGGCCAGGTAGAAGCGTTTCTGGTCGTAGAGAATGCGCGGCGGGGTGTGGCAGTAGAGAATTTTCGGCCCGGTGATGCGGCTGTGGGCCATGGGGGCCAGGGATCCGCTGAATATAGTGAAGGACGGCGAGGAGTTGGGAAAGTTGGCAAAGCATTTCCACAGGCAGGCCGTTTCGGAATGGCGGGCCAGATCGGGGAATTTCTCCTTGGCGCGCATGTCCATGGGGGGGCGGCCGTGAAAAAAATCCGCAGGAAATGCAGGGGCGTTGAACCCGGCGGTCCAGAGGATGGCCGTGAACTCGTCGGCCAGGCTGGCGGCCACGCGTTCCCCTCCGCCGGGGAAGGCGCAGGCGTCGTGTAAAATCAGTGGGCTTTGATGCATTGGCGTTTCAACTCTTTTAAGGTAAAAGCAAAGAGGCCGCACAGCAATAGCTATGGCGCGTGGCCCTGGCAATCCCTTTTCCGCAACCTCCAACACCACAAATCCCCATTATGAATGTTCTCGTGGCCAATCTGGCCGGCGTTAAGATCGAGGCCGACGGCTCGGTGAAGCACTATATCAAGGCCGGTTCCCGCTGGCCCATGACCATAGGGGCTTCCCGTTCCGTAGATTATTATCCTTTTCCCTTCTGGCTGGCCTACACTTCGGCCCTGCTCAAGCGCGACACCCAGGCCGCCGTGAGCGGGCTCGACGGCGTGGTGCTTGACCTTACCGGCGAGGAGCTGCTCAAGGAAATCATTTCCCGCAAGCCAGGACTTCTGGTGGTGGAACTGGCTTCTTTGACCCTGGCCGACGACCTGGCCTTCCTGGGCAAGGTCAAGGACGCCACCGGCTGCCGGGTGGTGGTCTGCGGCAACTACGCCACCGTGATGTCCAAAGAGCTGATCCGGGACTACCGCTGCCTGGATTTCGCCGTATGCGGCGAATATGAGATGGCCGTGCGCGACCTGGTGCTGGCCCTCATGGCCGGGACGGAAGCCACCCCCGATGTCTCCGGCGTGGGCGGGCTTGTGTGGCGCGGCCCGGACGGCGCGGCTGTGGCAAACGCCGCAAGGCCTCTGCTTGAGGATCTGGACGCGCTGCCCTTTCCTGACCGCGACGACTTTCCGGCCACTATCTACCCGGATTTCACCCTCTATTCGCCCTGCATCAATATCCTCTCCAGCCGGGGATGCCCCTGCGGCTGCGTGTACTGCCAGGAGCGCCACGTCATGTACGCTTCTCCCAAGTACCGCTGCCGCTCCGCCGCCTCGGTGGTGGAAGAGATGGTGCTGTGCCAGAAGCGTTTCGGAGCGCGCCAGTTCTATTTTGACGACCAGAGCTTCGTGGTGAAGAAAAAACACGTCATGGAGATCTGCGCCGAAATCAAACGACGGGGTCTCACTGTGCCCTGGACGGTGATGGGCGACGCCATGTTCGTGGACCGCGAAATGCTGGAAGCCATGGCCGGAGCCGGATGCATCGGCATGAAATTCGGCGTGGAATCGGCGGACAAGGGCATTCTGAAATCCATCGGCAAGCCCCTCGACCTGGATAAGGCCAAACAGGTGGCAACCTGGTGCAAGGAGCTGGGCATCCGCACCCACGCCACCTTCTGCCTGGGTCTGCCCGGCGAAACCGAGGCCACCATCCTCAAGACCATGGCCTACATGGAAGAACTGGAAGTGGACACGGCCCAGGTTTCCAAGGCCGTACCCTATCCCGGAACCCCCATGTACGCGTGGGCCAAGGAAAACGGCTACCTGACCACCTCGGATCTCGACCAGTTCGACGGCATGGGGAAATCCATCATCAGTTATCCCGGGCTTTCCAACGAAGCCATTGACGGCTGGTATGCCATTTTCTCCCGGCGGGTGGCCCGCAGGAAGCTGTTGAAATACCTGGGCGAGCCGGGCCAGAGCTTTTCCATCATCGCCGAGATGATCCGGCGCAAGGGCGTAGCCAGCCTGGCCAAGTCCCTGTGGACCTTCGTGAGGCGGGCTTTCTGATGCACTGGGTCGTCGGCGTTTTCGCCGCCGCCCTGGCGGCCGCGCTGCTGGCGACACCGTTGGCCGGGCGTTTCGGCAAGGCCTTCGGGTTCATGGACGCGCCCCAGGACCGCAAGGTGCACACCACCCCCATCCCCCGGTGTGGCGGGCTGGCCCTGTTCCTGGCCTTTTTCGCTGCCGTGGCCCTGGCCTGGTTTTCCGGCGATCCCCAGACCCGGCGTTTTCTGGTAGACCGCAATACCTGGGTTGTTTTTGCCGGCGGGCTGTTCATCTTCCTGGTGGGCTTTGTGGACGACCGCAAACCCCTGCCTGCCAAGCTCAAACTGCTGGCCCAGATCGCGGCGGCCAGCGCCTGTTTCTTCTCTGGAGTGCGCATAGGCTCGTTCAGCCTGGGCGATCTCATCACTGTGGATTTCGAGCTGTTCTCTTATGTGCTCACCGTGGGCTGGTTCGTCCTGTTCATCAACGCCATCAACATCATCGACGGCCTGGACGGCCTGGCCGCCGGGGTGGTGCTTTTCGTATGCGCAGTGCAGGCCGTGCTGGCCACCATGCGCCAGGACATGGGCACAGCCATGTTTTTTGCGGCCATGGCCGGGTCCTGTCTGGGCTTTCTGCGCTACAACTTCAACCCGGCCTCCATCTTTTTGGGCGACGGCGGCAGCTATTTTCTGGGCTACATGGTGGCGGCCCTGTCCATCCAGTCCTCGGTAAAGTCCCAGGTGGGTGCCACCATCCTCATGCCCATCCTGGCGTTTGGCGTGCCGCTGCTCGATACCATCACCTCGCCCCTGCGGCGTTTCCTGCGCGGGCAGAATATCTTCGAGGCCGACCGCAAGCACGTGCACCACAATCTGCTGGCCCTGGGCTGGTCCCAGCGCAAGACCGTTGTTTTTCTGTACGGGGTGACGGCCTTCCTGGCGGTGATGGCCGTGCTCATCGTCAACATGCGCGACGTGCCTGCGGGTATCTTCATCCTGCTGCTGGGCGGGGCGCTGTTCCTGTTCGTGCGCAAGGCCGGATATTTCAGCTATTTCGCCATGGATAAAGTTTTCGGCTGGATTCGAGACATCTCCGACGAAGCGGGCATGAGCCACGGGCGCAGGACCTTCCTTAATCTCCAGATTGAAATTTCGCAGTCCGAAACCCAGGAGCGGCTGTGGGAGAACATCACTCTGGCCTTGGAAAAACTGGGCTTCGATCTGGCCGAGTTGGTGATCACTCCGGCCGGGCGCTCCCACGGCGGGCTTGCTCCAACGGAGCCCAGGGTGCAGGCAGTGCTCCACGGACATGGCCGGGTGATCTTCGAATGGACGCGGCCGGACCTGGATCGCGACCGTCAGGAATACCTCACCTCCGGGACGCTTCTGAAACTTGAATTGCCCCTCATGGACCGCCACGGCGACTCCATGGGTATCCTGTGGCTGGTGAAGTGCCTGGAGGACGACCCCCTGAGCGACTTCACCCTGCGCCGGGTGGAGCAGTTGAGGCGTTCCGCAGTGGGCGCGCTGGAGCGTTTGTTGGGCAGGGACCAGGGCGGGCCTGCGGGGCATCGTTGATGCGCGTCCTGCAACTGGGGAAATTTTTTCCGCCCGTGGAGGGCGGCATCGAGACCGTCACCTTGCATCTGGCCGAAGGCCTTACCCGCGCTGGGGCCGGGGGGGATGTGCTCTGCTTCAATCCCAAGGGGCCGGATACGGACGAGCAATGGGACGACTACCGCGTCTACCGGGCCGCGACACCGCTGGTGTTGCACTCCGCGCCCCTCTCCCTGAGCATGGCCGGGCGTATTCGCCAATTGGCTCCGCGCTATGACATCCTGCACCTGCACTGCCCCAACCCCACCATGGCTTTGGCCCTTTTGCTGGCCGGGCCAAAGCAGCCCGTGGTGCTGCACTGGCACAGCGACATCATCCGCCAGCGCTTTCTGGGCGCACTGCTGCGGCCGTTGGAGCGCTGGCTCATCAACCGGTCCAGCGCGGTCATCGGGGCCACCCCCGCGCATATCGAGGCTTCGCCCCACCGGGCGCTGTTCACGGACAAGACGGCCATCATCCCTTTCTGTATCGATCCCGCCTTCGCGGACCCCGCACGGGTGGATCAGGACGTGCTCAAAGGGCTGGCCACGCGGTTTGGCGGGCGCAAGGCCGTGTTCAGCCTGGGACGGCTGACCTATTACAAGGGGCTTGAATACTTGGTGGACGCCGCCCGGCTGCTGCCGGACGACTGGGTGGTGCTTATGGGCGGGCAGGGGCCTGAGAGCGAGGCCCTGGCGCAGCGCATCGCCCGCGCTGGGTTGGGGGACAAGGTGTTTCTGCTGGGGCGCATCCCCCAGGAGGCGCTTCCGGCCTATTACGCCTTCAGCCGCGTGTTCTGTCTGCCCTCAACCTCTCGGGCCGAGATGTTCGGCATGGTGCAACTGGAGGCCATGGCCATGGGAACGCCTATCGTTTCCACCAACATTCCAGGTTCCGGCGTGCCCCATGTGAACGAACACGGGGTCACAGGGCTGGTGGTGGAGCCGGGCGACTCCGCCGCTCTGGCCTCCGCTATCTGCGAACTGGACGCCGACGAGGCCCGCTACCTGGCCTGTTGCGCCTCCTGCCGCGATGTCTTTGCCCGGCGCTATACCCCGGACGCGGTGATAGCCGCCACCATCGACTTGTACCGGAAGGTTCTTTCCCTGCCATAAGTCTTGAGTGCCCGGTTCCACGGCAACGGTATCCCCGCTTGAAACGCCTTTGCCCGTGTGGCTCACCAAACGCGAATCGTGTTGTTATTCAAGGGCACAGGCGCTTTGTGCAGATCTATTGTGACATCATTTCCGTCTGGTTCTGCAAGCCTGAGAGAGAAATCTTGTCCTGGAAGGTCTATCCGTTCCATAAGCCGCGTATCCAGGTCGGCTTCGATGACCATTTGTCCGGGGAAATTATCCGGCGCCCTGAAACCGGCTTCTTCTTTACCGTGCATGCGGAAAGCGACGATCACTGATGTTTGTTTGTTTTTGAAACGAATCCGCGCGTACTTCTTGAGAAAAACAGGGGACCAGTCGCAAGGGTCTTGGGCGGTCATGGAATAAAGGGGCGAATATGTTCGTCCATCGTCCGTAGAAATGGAAATACCTGCATAATTTTCACCGCATCGTTTGCAGGGATTGCCATAGACTCTGGGCAATGATTGGATTCTCAACTCCTTGAAGGGAAACGCCGAGACAAACGTGTATGCCAGTACGCCTTCCCCCAGGTCGCTGGCGGTGATGCCATCCTGGAGCCCGGTGCCGGCCGCTCCAGCCCTGACATTCTCATTATAAACAGCGTTTCCGGTGAAGTCTTCCGTCTTCTTCCACCGAAGAGAAAAGAACAGGCGTCCACTTCCGCCAGCATTGAGCGTGAGTATGCTTCCCGCTGGTGCGATGATGGGAAGCAGCCATGTGCGATCGCCTATGATCAGGCTCGGATTGCGGATGTCGCCCATCAGGCTGATGCTCCCAACGCTTGTCATGTCCTTTTCCGTCAGGTGAATGGTGCGTGAAGGGCGTCCTTTTGACAAGCGGATGCCCCGTTCAGCCAAGTTGGCGTCGTAAAGGGAGAGAAGCGGTGTTCCTGATTCGTCCGCCAATGTGTGCACAAGAGCCGCATCGGGATGGCGGGCAAGAAATTTCGTAAGGTCTGAAGGCGGATTTACCCGAAGCACCCCCTTGGCCGCAGGCCAGAAGCCCTCTGCGGCAAAAGCGAATACACCGGGGCCAGACAGAATAACATTTTGTTCCCAAAGCGTTGCGTTGACATTATGGAGAAGATTTGCGGCCTGCTGGATGCCTGAGGCGGGTGCAGTGTGCTGTGTTGCAACAGGGGAAAATTCAGCGTTGATGGCAAGGCTTGTGACGTTTAAAAAACCTTCTTTTTTCCCAGGATGATAGATGACTCTTATATACAGCCGCCGTGATTGCGTCTGGGAAGGATCTACGCTCCAATCCGTAGTGATTTTCCGGCAACGCCCCCGATAAAAATCCACGGCCTCAAAGAATAATGCGGGCTCAAACACCGGCTTGCCATTCTCGACGGGAAAACTGTCCTGGTCAATAACACCGAGCGTTTGGAAGATTTCCCCATCGCTGCTGACCTGTGTTTCAAGGCGGGAATCGGACGGCGGGGGAGCTTCTCCTTTGAACAAGGCTGCGCCAAGGCCCACCGAAAGGTTCGATAGTGTCCTGCCCTCGGGGACCTCGAAAGCATAGGTGATCTGAGCCGGCATAGAGTAGCGTGAAGGGCGCAGCATGCCGAGGTTCAGATCGAGACTCATATTTTCCGACCGCTGACAATCTTCGAAAAAACGTCTGGAACGAAAATTCTCACGATAAGCGAACGCATCGCCCTTGTTGGGTTCCATAACAACTGGCGACCGGTTGGCCACGCCTGCAACATTCACCAAGGTTTTCAAGAAGCACGTGTGATAGGAACCGAGGGTAATTCCAGGAAGTGAGCCCTCCATTTCCGCAGCGTCGGTGAAAGTGTCAACCAAGTACATGCGCCGGTACGAAGGAAACCTCCACGTGCCAGATTCTTGATAGAGGCCAGGAATGTACCAGCGCACGGCCATACGATTAATGTTGCGTTGGTTTCCTTGAAAATCTAAGCATTCTACATTTTGTCTGTTTGCTGCAAGCCAGGAGAAGAAGTCTCTATCACTGCAAAATGACCTTGAGTAATAGTTCTGATAGTATGCAAAGCTTGGTAAAGTTAGGTAAAAATATGCAGATAAGGCAATGCAGGTAGTCACAAACGGGCGAGCAGATTTCCAGGGAATGGAGTGGTAGACCACCATGGACGCGCCATAAATTCCGTTCGCGATGATAATTACTAATAAAGGAAGAAGTGTGATGAAATGTCTGCTTGACAATAAAGGGCGCATGTCTGTTTTGTTCATAATCAAAAAAAGTGAAGTTGTTGATCCTATGCCAATCAGCAATACTAAACCTCTGGAGTGACGTTGTTGTATACTTGTTCATTTCTGTCCGGTTAAGACAACAGTGCTAGTTGATTAAAATGATTACATTTATTTCGTTTCTTTCGTGGTTCTACGAGGTCGAGTATTTCACATTGCTGGAATAGATTCCGTTGCACCAGTCTAGCCAGGTAATGCA
>JBBRUD010000036.1:0-37818 GCA_038248065.1 Desulfovibrionales bacterium
ACGCCATGAAGTTGAAGCGTGTTCTTTGCCAAATCGATGCCGACAGTGGTACAGCTTTTCATGGGATGGCCTCCTCAAAAGGATGTTGACGGACATCTCATCCTTACCCCTTTAGGAGGGGCGGGGCCATCCCATCACTGTAGACGCAAGAAATTCGCTAAGGCTTCAAAACGGAAAAATCCCCGGTCAGTTTCCTGACCGGGGATTTCATTTGAAGGCAAAAATGGCGGAGAGGGAGAGATTTGAACTCTCGATACCGGTTTTGCCAGTATACTCCCTTAGCAGGGGAGCGCCTTCGGCCGCTCGGCCACCTCTCCGCGAATGGCTCTTTTACGCATCACCTCCCGGACGGTCAAGCCATGATTTGGCCCTTTGACAGCAAACCCCGGCCACGTGTATATTCCCCGTATTGCAATCTTTTCAAGGAGCGGTCCGCGATGAAAAAATTCGCGCGCATGGAGCGCCTGCCCCCGTACGTCTTCGCCGTTGTCAACGAACTCAAGATGCAGATGCGCCGCCAGGGCGTAGACATCGTCGACCTGGGCATGGGCAACCCGGACATCCCCACCCCCAAACACATCGTGGACAAGCTGATTGAGGCTTCCCAGAAAGGTGTGAACCATCGCTATTCGGCATCGCGCGGCATCGCCGGGCTACGCCTGGCCATGGCCAATTGGTATCTGCGCCGCTTCGGCGTGGAACTCGACGCCGACAGAGAAGTGGTAGTCACCATGGGCGCCAAAGAGGGCCTGGCCCACCTGGCGCTGGTGATGTGCCAGCCCGGCGAGGTGGTTTTCGCCACCGACCCGGCCTACCCCATCCACCCTTACGCCTCCATCATCACCGGAGCGGACGTGCGCCGCATCCCCATCGGCAAGGGGCGCGACTTCTTCGCCGATCTGCTCACCGCCACCCAGCAGACCTGGCCCCAGCCCAAGGTGCTCATCATCAGCTACCCCCAGAACCCCACCGCCGAGGTGGTGGAACTGGACTTCTTCGAAAAGATCGTGGACTTCTGCAAAGAACACGACATGTACGTCATCCACGACTTCGCCTACGCCGACCTGTGCTTCGATGGCTACAAGGCCCCCTCGTTCCTCCAGGCCAAGGGTGCCAAGGACGTGGGCGTGGAGTTCTTCTCGCTGTCCAAGAGCTACTCCATGGCCGGCTGGCGGGTGGGTTTCTGCTGCGGCAACCCCGATATGGTTTACGCCCTCACCCGCATCAAGAGCTACCTGGATTACGGCATTTTCCAGCCCATCCAGATTGCCGCCGCCGTGGCCTTGAACGGCCCCCAGGAGTGCGTGCAGGAAATCTGCGACATCTATAAAGACCGCCGCGACGCCCTGTGCGAAGGCTTGCAGCGCGCCGGATGGGACGTGCCGCCCCCCAAGGCCACCATGTTCGTCTGGGCGCAGATTCCCGAAGAATTCCGGGCCATGGGCTCGGTGGAATTCGCCAAGCTGCTGCTCAAGGAAGGCCACGTGGCCGTGTCGCCCGGCCTGGGTTTCGGCCACTTCGGTGACGACCATGTCCGTTTCGCCCTGGTGGAAAACCGCCAGCGCATCAACCAGGCCGTTCGCGGCATCAAAAAGGTGTTCTCGGGAGGCTCATGAACGCGTCGCCCATCCGCTTGGGACTGGCCGGATTCGGCACAGTAGGCCAGGGACTTGTTTCCATCCTGACTGACAGCGCCGACTGGATCGAACGCCGCCTGGGCCGCAAGGTGGTGGTTTCCGCTCTGGCCGTGCGCGACCCCAAGAAACCCCGCGAAACCCCGGTTCCGGCCGGGGCGCGTCTGGTCGGCAGCCCGCTTGAGCTGGCTGATGCCCCGGATGTGGACATCGTGGTTGAACTGATGGGCGGATTGACCATGGCCGGGCAGCTGATCCGAGCTGCCCTGGAGGCCGGCAAACACGTGGTGACGGCCAACAAGCATCTTCTGGCGGAACAGGGCGCGGAACTCTTCGCCCTGGCCGCCCGGAAGGGCGTGGGCCTGTACTACGAGGCCAGTGTGTGCGGCGGCATCCCCATCGTGCAGACCCTCAAGGAATCCCTGGCAGGCAACCACATCCTGGGGGTCACCGGCATCCTGAACGGCACCTCCAACTACATCCTCTCGCGCATGTCCACCAAAGGGCTGTCGTACGAGGCGGCCCTCAAAAAAGCCCAGAAGAAGGGCTTCGCCGAGGCCGATCCCACTTTCGACGTGGGCGGCCTGGACGCGGCCCACAAGCTGGCTCTGCTCATCCGGCTGGCCTACGGCGTGGATTACCCCATGTCGGCCCTGCCGGTGACGGGTATCACCGGGGTCACCCCCCTCGACATCGCCTACGCCAAAACCTTTGGCTGTCAGATCAAGCTCATCGGCCAGGCCAAGATGGTGGACGGAAAGATCATGGCGGGCATGCACCCCATGCTACTGTCCGACTCCTACCTGCTGGCACAGGTGCATGGGGCCTTCAACGCCGTGCGGGTGGTCGGCGACGCCGTTGGCGCGGTGATGCTCTATGGACAGGGAGCAGGCGGCAAGCCCACAGGCAGCGCGGTGCTGGCTGATATCATGGCCCTCTCCCGTGACGGGGCAATGCCCAACAATACGGGATTCCTGGAGAAAGCACTTCCACCTGCCCGCATTCTGGCCCCGGAGGAAACCAGCAGCCGCCGCTACTTCCGCTTCACCGTGGAAGACAAGCCCGGCGTGCTGGCCGCTCTGGCCCAGGTGATGGGCGAGGAAAACATCTCCATCTATCAGGTGCTTCAGAAGGTGGACCCCCAGGTCCAGGACGAGTCCGTAGTGCCCATCGTCTTCATGACCCACCAGGCCAAACAGAAGAACGTGGAAGCCGCCCTGGCCCACATCAGAACCTTCCCCTACGTCAAGGCGGAGCCGGTACACCTGCGGGTGCTGTAAGCGGGAGCGGGTACAGAGGTGAGAAGAGGCCTCCGGCGGCAAAAGGGGCACTGCCCCTTTTGAATCCCTTATATTTCAGGATGGTATTGCTGTGCCGGGCGTTTTGAAAATGCCCGGCACATGTTTTTACAGTTGCAGGAAGTAGTCGCTGCCGCACATGGGGCAACAGCTCTCCTTATGGGCGCCAAAACCGCATTTGCCGCACTTTTTGGTCACGGTCAGATCAGGGTTGGCCGCCCCGCAGATGCGGCAATGAGTGAAATCCGCGTCGTTGGCCACCTTGCAGGCTGGGCAGGTCCATTCTTTCTTTTCGTCAGCCATGGCGTTTCTCCCTTTATATCTGGTAAAGGCCGGAATTCTCCGATTTAGTGTATAGTACGACAGAACCCCGCCGGAAACAACGCGCGAGAGGCGTTTGCAGAATCTCAAGACGAAAAATCTTTTGTCCCGTTCTTCGCAGCCCCTGGTTGACGCCCGCCCCCAGTACTTCTAAAGGGCGGCGGGGCCAGACGCCCATGACCATCGGGCCATAGCCCCAGGAGCATCCACCATGCCGAATATCTCGGCCAAAAGCCTTCGCCGCATCGTTCAATACTGTTTCGCCGCCCTGTGCCTGCTGGCGGGCTGGCGTTTCCTGGCCTTTCTCGATTGGGCCAGGGGAGCAAGCGACGTCTTCGTACCGCGCCCTGCCGGGGGGGAAGCCTTTCTCCCCGTTGCCGCCCTGGTGGGCCTCAAGCATCTGTTGGCCACCTTCACTTACGATCCGGTCCATCCTGCCGGGCTGACCATCTTCCTGGCCGCCCTGGTCACGGCCTGGCTTTGCCGCAAGGGCTTCTGCGGGTTCCTCTGCCCTATCGGCCTGGCCTCGGACTGCCTGGGCGCAGCCGGACAGAAGCTGAAATTGGCCCGGAGCATGCCCCGCCTGCTGGACAAAATATTTGGGGCGCTAAAGTACCTGATATTGGGTTTTTTCCTGGTCTCCATCTTCGTGTTGATGGACCGGGCAGCAGCGGAACAATTTCTGAACAGCGCCTACAACATTACCGCCGACGCCCGCCTGCTGGCCCTGTTCACCCACCCTTCGCCAACGCTGCTTACGGTGCTGGCCGTCCTGGCGCTGACCGGTCTCATCTTCCGCAACGCCCTGTGCCGCTGGCTCTGCCCCTACGGGGCACTGCTCGGCCTGCTGGGCATGGCTGGGCCGCTGTCCATCCGCCACAGCAAGGACGCCTGCACCACCTGTGGACGTTGCCGCAAAGCCTGCCCCTACGACATCCCCGTGGGCCAAGCGGGGCACTCAACGACCTGCGTGGCCTGCGGCCAGTGCATCCAGGCCTGCCCGCAGACGGAAGCGCTCGCGCTTACGGCCCTCAGTAAGCCCATCCCCTGGCAAACGGCCGCACTTGCCAGCGCTGCCGTATTTCTGGGCGTGTGCCTGGCTCTGGGCGTCCTCGGCGGATGGACGTCAAACCTGCCCCCGGCCATGGCTCGCGCACTCTACGGCGCGTTGCAGCAGTAGAACATCCCTGGAAGCCCTCATCTGCGCCTGCCTCGGAGCGTTCCTAGGGGGAAGTTTTCCCCCTAGCCACTTCTGTTTTGGATGCAGAATCTGACTTGCTCACCTGCGTCCCTGGAAGAATGACAACACCTGCCATCATCACTTCTCTCTTGGGTGCAGAAGCGGGTTCGCTCTCCTGCGTTTAAGGACGGATGCCTGCCCCTGCCATTGCCACTTCTATCGAGTGTGCAAAGCGGATTCGCTTTCCTGCGTTTAAGGAGAGATGCCTGCGCCTGCCATTGTCACGGCGCAAACGAGCGGGCGGGGGCGGTTCCGCCGGACCGCAGGCCGATGCGCCGCAGGGTGCTTCACCCGAGGAATCGCCTCGGCCGAGGACCGCCGGAACCGTCACCGCCCGTAGCCCAAGAAAAGAGGCCTCCGGCGGAAGCCTGAGCGAAGAGGCCTCCGGCGGCCAAAGGGCCAATGGCCCTTTGGAATCCCTTTTATTAATGGCCTTTAACCGCTACTTCGACCGCCGCTTCACTGCGTAGCCGTACTGGGTGGGCCATTTGGGCTCCACGCCCAGAGCCTGGGCTGCTTCGATGGCCCAATAGGGTTCCCGCAGCATCTCCCTGCCCATGAACACCATATCGGCAGTCTGGGAGGCAATGATCGCCTCGGCCTGCGCAGGCTCGGTTATCAAGCCCACAGCCGAAGTTTTAATACCCGCCCTCTCGCGGATGGCTGCGGCGAAAGGCGCTTGAAAACCGGGTGCCACGGGAATCTTGGCGTAGGGCACCAGCGCGCCGCTGGAGACGTCGATAAGATCGACGCCCACGGCCAGCAGGGCCTTGGCCAATTCTACGGATTGGTCCAGATCCCAACCGCCTTCCACCCAGTCAGTGGCGGAAATGCGAACGAACAGGGGCATTGTCTCGGGCAACACCTCGCGGATGGCTGTGGCCACGGCCACGGGGAGGCGCATGCGATTTTCCAGGCTGCCGCCATAGATGTCGGTGCGGGTGTTGGAGAGGGGCGAAAGAAACTGGTGCAGCAGATATCCATGGGCAGCATGGAGTTCCACCACGTCGAATCCGGCCTGGACCGCACGCCGCGCCGCATCGACGAAATCAGCGGTCACTTTGTGGATACCTGCCTCGTCGAGCGGGCCGGGCACGGGTTCCCCCTCGGCAAAGGGGATGGGGCTGGGGCAGATCACGGGCCAGCCGCCGTCGCTTTCAGGCGGCAGTTTGGCCCCGCCCATCCAGGGAGGCTGGCAGCTGGCCTTGCGTCCGGCATGGGCCAGCTGAATGGCGCTCACCGCGCCCATGCGGCGAAGAAAACTGGTGATGCGCGCCAGCGGGGGGATGTGCTGGTCATCCCAGAGCCCCATATCCCCGGAGGATATGCGTCCCTGGGGCGTTACTGCCGTGGCTTCGACAAACACCAGACCAGCACCGCCCACGGCCCGGCTGCCCAAGTGCACCAGATGCCAGTCGTCGGCAAAGCCGTCGGTGGCGCAGTACTGGCACATGGGAGAGACCGCGATGCGATTGGACATGGTGACGCCCCGGATGGTCAGAGGGGTGAAGAGGGCAGATCCGACCGGAACTTGTGAGGTTTGCTGCGCCTTGGATGCGGGAGTATGGTCATTCATGGTATGCGCTGTCCTTGGATTTTTAAATTTTCTCCAGCGCGGCAGGACCACGTGGAGAGGCTGTCCCCATCCTTAACACGCACTCCCGGCAGATTGGCAAGAGGGATGTTCCCTGATCGAGGTTCGCGCAGGCCGTTCCACACAGAAAAGGCCGCCCGAAGGCGGCCTTAAAGGCGCATGGCCCTGTGGGGGTAGGGCCAGGCGCTGTTACACTTCCTTCTTTACCTTGGCCTTGCTCATGCTCAGCCCCATGCCTTCGAACATCAGGAAGATGGCGAAGCCGTACCACATGGTGTAGACGACGTAGAAGATCAGCAATCCGACCAGCAGGACAACGTTCTGCGAGACGGCCTCACCATGGATGCCGTAGAAGTTGTAGGCGGGCTCCACGGCCTTCTTCATCACTTGGTTCATGGCCTTGGCTTCGGTCAGAAGTTTGTCGCGCTGCATGGGCAGCATCATGACACCATAGGCCTTCCACAGGGTGTTCAGCAGCTTCTTGGTTTCCAGATTCTCAGGCTTGTTGCCCTCCTCTCCCACCACGTTGAACATCGCAACGGAGTTCTTGGTGGTGAAGTCGAGGATGGTGCCCAGGTCGCCCTTCACGGTCATGACGCTGCCCTTCACGTCCACCTGGCCGCCGGCCGCAATCAGCGCCTTGGCGTAGGCTTGGGCGTTCTTGTCCGCAGTTTCCTGGGCCTTCACCGGGTCGGGCTGCACCTTGGGGTCGGGCAGGGGCACAGTCACTGTGAGGTTCAACTGCTTGCCTTTCTGCTTGGCGACCGTTTTATCCACCTCTTCGAAGTAGTTGGAGGAATT
Source organism: Desulfovibrionales bacterium (assembly GCA_038248065.1). Classification (GTDB taxonomy): domain Bacteria; phylum Desulfobacterota; class Desulfovibrionia; order Desulfovibrionales; family Desulfovibrionaceae; genus Fundidesulfovibrio. The sequence continues at coordinate 6,889 of JBBRUD010000036.1, forward strand.
CTTGGCCAACCGGTTGAAGAAGTCGTCGGAGAATTCCAGGCCGGTCCTGCCGCCGCCGAAGCTGGGGGACATGATCCAGAGGAAGACGCCCACGAAAGTCACCATCAGCACAAACCCTTTGCCGAATGCACCTTTATTTACGATAAGCATTGTTTACTCCTCCCCGCGCAGCATGCCGATATTGGCGAAGAACTTGCTGAACACCCAGACGCCGAAGAAGCCCACGACGATCCAGAACACCCACATACCTACGTCTTCGATAACGTTGTTGAGCTGAGGAGGCCAGTTCAGATAGCCCAACTCGGTAAACTTCTTGGGCAAGGTGGCCGCGCGGTTGATGAAACCGGCGATGATGGACATGGCGTAGAAGCCGCGGATGTGCACGCCCTTGACCACCTTGGTGGTCAGCGCGCCCACCTGGATGCCCACCAGCGAGCCGATGAGCATGCCCATGGCCAAGGTGTAGAACACGAAGCCCTTGATGGCGTATTCGCTAATGGAAGCGAAACCGGCAGTGAAGATGATCTGGAGGATGTCGGTGCCCACGGTGGTCATGGAGGACACGCCGAAGATGTACACGAACATGGGGAAGGTGACGAAGCCGCCGCCCACACCCATGATGGCGGCCAGAAGACCGACCACAAAGCCGCCCATGGCGATGACCCAGAAGGAGATCTGGCGGCCGCCGGGGACGAAGTCTTCATCAAAGGTGACCATGGGGGGAATGCGCATGCCCTGGACCTTCTGGGCCAAGGGAGGCACACCGCCGCCGGAGGGGCCGCCGTGGGAATCACCGCCACCGCCGCCTGCACGGCTGGACTTCAAGAAATCGTACATGCCGTAAAAACCCAGGAAGCCCAGGAGCACGGCGTAGATGGAGGAAATGAAAAGCTCGGAGAGCAGCGGGTCGGCGTTATAGAGACTGGTGTTGATCCAGCCGCCGGTACTCGCCCCGAAGCCGGAGCCACACAGGAAGCAGATAGCCAGCTTGCCGGAGACGTTGCCCAGTTTCTTGTGCACCGCCGTGCCCATGATGGCCTTGGCGAAGATGTGGAAGAGGTCCGTGCCCACGGCCAGGATGCCCTTGACGCCCGCAGCCATCAGCGCCGGGGTGATGATGAAGCCGCCGCCTGCGCCGATGCAGCCGGTGATCAGGCCCGCAGCCAGGCCCACGGCGATGGAGGCCAGAAAGATGGTGGTGTTGTAATAGGACGGCATGTAGGCGGTCTTGCCGCCGATGACGTCCGCCGCCTCGACAAAGGAGAAGGCTAGAATCGGCGTTGCCAGAAGGGCAATGAACAGGAGTTTCTTCCTGTTGTGCAAGATGTTCATGGATACTTCGTAGTCCCACTTGGCGTGGGCCCGAGAGCCTTCCATCAAGAACTCAAAAACATTTCTGAAAAATTTCACTGCATCAACCTCCACTGATAAGAACCGTTGATCACTCCTCGTTTTCGCCACGAAGCGGGCCATGAACGCTCCCGCCTTTCCTCGCCTACTTCCCTTCCATAAATTCGTGCGCGCAGCCCGCCAGGGGCCGCGTCTCCAAGGCTTTGCGCACCAAGCGCACCAACCGGGCCGGGTCCTGCTCTTTGGGTACAAACAGCACGAAGCGCTCCTGAAGGCACTGGACTGCTTCGTCCGCGCTGTGCGCATGCACCACAATGGGCAGTTCCGGCCGCACCTCGCGCACCTGGCGGATGACGCTTACGGCGTCCATGTCCGACAGGTCTCCGTCCACAACCAGAATATCGCCCTGCTTCCGGGCCAGAGCCACGGCTTCGCGTCCCAATCCGCAACAGGTCACTTCAAACCCCTGGCCAGTGAGCTCGCGGGCCAGCAGGCTACGTATGTGCCTGTTGCGGTCCGCGAGGACGATGGAGTGGGGGATGATCAGTGACGCGAGCATGGTATACGCTCTAGGCAAAGCCCGTGCCGAAATGCGCCAATTATAACCAGCTAGAATTCAGAGTGTTTTTTTGGAGTGCTCAGCATCTTCGCGGCGCATGTGTCAGCTATTTTTATACCTTGGCAAGGTTTCAGAGACCCGGAAGACATGAGGCCTCTTCCAAGGCAGGGGGGCTGGGAGGTGGTGGCGGAAGCATGGAAGCAGTGCCGCACAGGCGCGGCTATAAACGATGTGCGAAACGGTAAACGCGCCCATGGGGGAGCGTATGCTGCCGAGCAGCGGGCAGCGGGGCGAAAGCGCGGTGGCGGTCGGGCAGCGGCGAGTACGCTGGAGGTGGAGGTCCGTCAGCGGGCGGGTAGACGGAGAGCGTGCAGGCCTGCCCGTCCGCTGAGGCAGGCCCGCACGTTCGCTGAGGCAGGCCTCCCCTGGCGGCAGCCCTACCCGGCCACGGGCAGGCGCAGCAAGGTTTTGAGCTTTTCCGGGGCAGTGCGCCGAGGATCGGAAAGGTAGATTTCGTGGTGGCGGCCAATGGCATACAGGCCGTTAGCCTCGATAAAGGCGCGCATGGCGGCCAGGGTGGGTTCTTCCTGGTCATAGGGGCCGATGTGGAGCATCTGCACACACCTGCCCTCTTCCAGCATGATCTGGGTGACCTCGGCCACGGCCGGGGATTTCCCCGCAGCCAGCAGTTTCTGCCGGGCCGCATCCAATTCGGCCGGACCGATGTGGTCCGGGGTGCGAATGGCCAGTGTCCAGTACCAGGCCGTGGACGGAGCGGTCTTGAAGTCGTCGAAACCGATGTCCAGGTGCCACATGCCTTCAAGCTTGCACACCGCGTAGTCCTGCCCGGCCTTCTTGCTGGCCTGCTTGACGGCGTAGGCCACGGCGTAGAGCGCAGCCACCTTTTCGGCGAACTCGGGCTGATCCGGCTTTCCCCGCCCGTCAACGGAGAGATACCAGGCCCAGTCGTACGTAACGAGGCGGGGCTTCTTGCACTGCACGTATTCGTGCCTGTACTCGGCGAACAGATCGATCTTGGGGTTGGACATGGAGCGGCTCCTCACGGGTTGCGGTCTCGGGGCAAAGGACATACCTGCCTTGTCCATGCAAATCCACCCCGAGCAGAGGCCCGGAGAGGCAGAACAGGACCAACGCCCCGCCCAGGCGGACGCAACAAGCCCGACGGTCGACCACGTCCAGGCTGCCACACCGGGCCAGGCGTGCGGCCACGGTTGGGGCGGCACGTCTGGGCCGAGCCTGCCCCGCCTGCTGCGCTGGCTGCGCCTTGCTTCCGGCACCCCCGAAGCCATGGAGGCCGCCGGATTATGGGCCGAAGCCCAAGCCCTGGCCCGCCCGACCACCTGGCGAGCCAAGCTTGCCCGGCAGGAATTTCTGGACCGCTTCCACCCTTATGCCCAGGCCAGCTCGCACTTGATGCGCCTGCTTGCGGACTGCTCCCAGGTCTGGCTGCTGGCCGCAACCATCGGCCCTGCCCTGGAAGAGCGCAGCGCCTGGTACTTCGCCCAGGGGAGGGGATTTGCCGGGTATGTTCTGGACCGGGCGGGCACGGCCCTGGTGGAGCAAACCATGCGGGAACTCCGCCGCGCCTGCGGGCCGGGCCTCACCCGCCGCTACAGCCCGGGCTACAAGGAGTTCCCCCTGGAAGCCCAACGACCGCTGCTGGAAGCCCTGCACCTGAAACCCTCGCTCGAATCCCGTGGGCAGGAAACGCCCCTGGAAACAACGGGATCGGAACCAGCGCTGGAGGTTGCAACTCCGGGCCTTGCGGGACTTCGCCTGACCGGCGGCTGCATGCTGCAACCGGGCAAGAGCATCACAGCCGTGGCCGGAGTCCGCGTTCCGTGACAGGCACTCGCGCCGGAGTTACTCCGCCGAGGCCTGTTCAATAAAACGGCGCTGTAGTTCGCTCAACTGATCCGGCTTGATGTCGATGAATTTGACTCCGGCGCCGAACCTTCCCGGCGCTCCTTCCACGGGCCTGCGCCAACGAATATTGCATAACACGGGCAGAGGGTTGTCCAGCGCGGACATCTGAAGGTACAGGAAATCGGAATGGGGCAATTCAAAATGCATGTGCAGAAAACAGCCCCCCAAGGAGATATCCTTCATTTCGGCTTGTTGGGGGCTGGCCATGGCCGGGTCATCCTCATGGCCAATAGTCACGGGCATTTCCAAAGGGATGCGGACATGCGTGCGGAAAAACGGAGCAAGATGGCTTAACGGGCGCTTGAAAAGCGACACGTCGTCCAGAAAGAACACATGCCCGGTGGCCGCTTCCACCCTGGCCCGCAGGATGCGCGTCTTGCTTGAAAGGCTGAACAGATGGTCTCGCTTGCGCTGGTTTGCGGCCATGACCGTCTGCACGTCCAGCACCATTCCCACCGCGTTCTCGGCTTCCAGGGCCGCGTCGATAAGGCGGGGGATATCCCCGTAGAACTCACCCGCCATACCCATGGATTCCAGGACCTTCAGAAACGCCAAGGGGCGGCTGGTCAGAACAAAAACCCGCATAGGTTCCTGAAGCGTGTTCACTGTTTGCCTCCGTATGCCGAAGCGCATTTTTGGCCCAACCGCCAGGGGAAGGCAACAGGAAAAACACGGGGCAACAGAACGTCATCCCCCTTGCTCCCCTCTCAGCTCAGCACATCGCCCACCCGGACATCCGCCCCCACGGTCAGGCCGAGCTTGTCCATCTTGGCCAGCAGCGTGGGCCGCGACAATCCCAGGAGCCGGGCGGCCTGGGAGCGGTTGCCCCCGGTTATGCGCAGAGCTTCGGCCAGCACCAGGCCCGCGAAATGGTCGGTCACCTGGGCGAACAGGTCCGGCCCGCCTGCGCGCAGAGCCTGGTGGACGTGCTCCTCCAGGGTCCCGCCTGCGGGCGCAGCCGCCTCCGCGCCCTTGCCCGCGATGGCCGCCTGGACGTCGCCAACGCCGATGGCCAGGCCCCGGCTGAAGATCAGGGTCTTCTGCACCACGTTGGAGAGTTCGCGCACATTGCCGGGCCAGCCGTATTCCATGAGTTCCCGCAGGCCCTCCGGCGTGAAGCCAGGGCTGGCCATGTGCATTCCGGCGGCGTGGAGGTTCAGGAAATGGGCGGCCAGTTGGGGGATGTCCTCCTTGCGCTGGCCAAGCGGCGGCAGGGTGATGGTCACCACCTTGAGGCGGTAGTAGAGATCCTCCCGGAAGGCCCCGCTGGCGATGGCCGCTTCCAGGTCGCGGTTGGTGGCGGCGATGATGCGCACATCCACGGGTATGGTCCCGCCGCCGCCCAGACGCTCGATCTGTTTTTCCTGCAACAGCCGCAGCAGCTTGGCCTGGATGGAAAGCGGCATGTCCCCGATTTCGTCCAAAAACACCGTGCCCCCGCGCGCCAGTTCGATCTTGCCCGCCCGACGCTGTCCCGCGCCGGTGAAGGCCCCTTTCTCGTGGCCGAAGAGTTCGCTTTCCAGCAGCGTTTCCGGGATGGCCACGCAGTTGACCACCACGAAGGGCTTGGCTTTGCGCGGGGAGTAGCTCCAGATGGCCCTGGCCGCCAGCTCCTTGCCGGTGCCGGATTCCCCCTGCACCAACACCGTGGCGTCTGTGGCGGAGACGCGGCCGAGCTGCTTGTACACCTCGCGCATGGTGCGGCTCTGGCCCACCAGGGTGACGGAAGGGGCCTCGGGGGGAACCCCTCCGGCAGGCTCGCCTTTGGCACGGTGGGAGGCCTCCAGAGCCTGGGCGATAAGGCCGAGCATTTCAGGGATGTCGAAGGGCTTCAGAATGTAGTCGAAGGCTCCCTTGTTCACGGCCTCGATGGCCGTATCCGTATCGCCGAAAGCGGTCATGATGATCACCGGCGTGGTGGAATCGGCCTTTTTCATGCTGCCCAGGGCCTCGATGCCGGAGATGCCCTGCATGCGCACATCCATGACCACCATGTCCGGCTGGTCGGCCTCCAGGCGGCGTATGCCCTCCTCGCCAGAGGCGGCCGTAATGGGCTGATGGCCCTCCTGGGCCAGAAGCCGGGCAAAACTGTCGCGCAGCCGGGCGTCGTCGTCCACAATGAGGATCAGTGCCATCTTGCTCCCCCCTGTTCCTGGGCGTCAAAGGGCAGAATGATGGTGAATTTGGCCCCGCCCCCTTTGGCCTGGCTGCAGTTGACCACGCCGTTGTGCCCCTCCACGATGCGCCGCACTATGGGCAGGCCCAGTCCTGTGCCTTCGTCCTTGGTGGTGAAGAAAGGTTCGAAGATGCTCTCGCGTATGTCTTCGGGCACGCCCGGACCGGAATCCGTCAGGGTGAGCACCCCCACCCGGCCCATGGGATCAATAAAGCCCTCAGTCTCGACAATCACAAGATGGCCGGAGCCTTCCATGGCGTCCAAGGCGTTGGCCATGAGGTTCACCAACACCTCCTTGAGCTGTTCCGGGTCGAGGAGGATGGGGCGGATGGCGTCATCGCGCTCAACCACCACATCCACGCCCTGCCCCTCCAGCCGATGGCGCAGCAGATTGAGGGCGGCGTCCACCACCTCCGAGGGGCTTACCCTGCGCAACTGCAGTTTGGGCGGTCGGGCGTACTCCAGAAAGTTCTGGATGATAGTGTCGAGATGCTTGATCTCGGCCGCGATGACCTCGAAATCCTCCTGCTCGTTAGGCCCCATGTTCAACGTGCGTTGCAGCGAGAACAGGCGCATCTTCACCGACGTCAGCGGGTTTCGGATGGAATGCGCCACGCCGGCAGCCATTTTGCCCACCGAAGCCAGCCGCTCGGCCGCCATCAGGGTGGCTTGGCTCTTCTCCAGTTTCACCCTGGCCTGCCCCACCCGCTCGATAAGGCCGTGCATGCGGTTCTCCAGGGCGGCCACTTCGTCGGGGGCCACGGTTTCCCCGCCTTCTCCTGCCAGCCTGCGGATGGGGCCGAGAATCTGCCGGTAGAGCACCACGGCCAGCACCACGCCCAAAAAAAGGGTAAAGGGCAAAAAGATCACAGCCAGGTTGTTCACCAGCTGCAACCGCCCCAGCCCGTCGGTGCGGTCGCGCTCCAAGCCGTCACGCAGCTCGTCCAGAAAACCGTCGCACTGCCCCAGCAGATGCTCAAACCGTTTGCGGGTGATGGACTGCAAGGCCGCAGCCGCGCCCCGGTCGCCGGTATTGATGAGTTCGGCAACGCGCTCGCGCTCCATAGTCAGACGAAGAAATTCGGATTCAATGGAGTTGAGCAACAGACGGGAGCGGGGTTCCTCGACGAAACCGCGCACCTGGGAGAGTTCGCGTTCAAAGGCCCCGTGCTGTTCGCGCAGCCGGTCGAGCCATGTGGGGTCTTGATCCAGAGAATAGTAGGTAAGGAAGCCGCGCTGGGCGGCCAGAGAACTTTGCAGGCGCATGGCAGATTCCAGGGCGTAGACTTGGCGCTCGAAAATGCCGGTGAAAAATGACTGCAACCGCGTACCATACCACAGCATGATGGTCCCGCCGCCCACGGTAACCGCCATGAGCAGACCAAGCACCACAAAGATGCGAAACCTAAGCGACATCCAACGCATACGCACATGTCGCAGCCGTCCGGCGGGAAGTCAAGGACCGGTGAGGCTGGAGGAAGCGCCTCCCCGGACCCCCGCAATAGGGGGGATGTTCAATCGGCGGCGCGGCAGGGCATCGCGGGTGCGTGCTTGGCAGCGTCGAGCAGGGCTTCCATCTCCTTGGCCAGTTCGTCCGGAGTGCGGTGCACAGGCGGCAGGGGTTTTACAGCATGGCGCAGGGCAACGGGGAATCCGAGGCTGGCAGCCGCCAGACGTTCGTACAGGGCCAGGCACTCGCGGGATGGCGGAAGCGATTCGGCATTGGCGGGGCATTCGCCGCTTTGCTGAGTCCTGACGATGTCACCGCCAAGGAAGGCGGGAGAGGCCGAGGGCTGGGAGCCTGCATGGGGAATGAGGGCCAGAAAGCGATCCGCGCCCATGTGTGCCAGCAGCGCGGCAGAGGGCACACTGTCGCGCAGGGCGTCGGCGATGGTCATGAGCAGGGAATCGGCCTTGTCGTGGCCGAAGCGGGTATTGATGTCCCTGAATGCGGCGACGTCCCAGACGCAGAGGTTCCATTCGGCCCGCTGGCTGGCGGCTTGGTGCAGGCGTTCCCCGGCCAGGTGCAGAAAGCCTCTGCGGTTGTACAACCCTGTCAGGGGATCCCGCCCGGCCACATCGCGCTCCTGGTCGTAGAGCATCAGCAGTTGGGTGATAAGGAACAGAAACGAAAAGTAGGACACGCAGTGGGAAATGAAGCTGTAGACATGATAGATGGATTCGTCGAAGCGCCTTCCGGCCAGATAATCGGCCATTTCCGTGACAAAGGCACAGGCCAGCACGGCACCCAGCCCCACCCACCAGCCCCCGGCCACGGTGAGCATGATCAGTGGAGTAACGTAGACCACGGTCAGGTTGATTTCATAGCCGGTGGCGTAATCAATGTAACCGATGGCCAAGAGGTAAAAGACGCCCATGAGCAGCGTGCGGCGCTTGTCGCGGCGCATGGCCAATATTCTGTCGGACCACCAGGTGCGCATGGCGGGTAAGCCGTACATTCAAAGTGCCTCCGGGAAATACGGTTTCACGCCGGGACGAAATCCCAGGGAATAACATTGTAAACCGGGACATCGATAGGGCGGCCGACATTACGAGTGACGGCTATTCATAAGCATAACTGCGGGCAAAAGAAAGGCCGGGGCTGGCCCGCAGGCGGAGATTGCCTTTCCTTCCATTACAGTGCATGAAATCCCAATACTGCAAACCCTAGCCCCTGAGAAACATGCGCCTGAAACCTGACCTGCCGGACAAGATCTACAAGCGCTCCCTGTTTTCCTGGGTGCTTACCAGCAATCTCAAACTCCAGGCCATCCTGCTCGCGGTCATCATCGTTACCGTGGCCGTGCGGGTGTTCCCCCTGGAGATGCAGAAAAAAATCATCAACGAGGCCATCGGCGAGCGCAAGCTCCACCTGCTGTACATATACTGCGCCTACTATCTGGTGGCCGTGGTGTCGGCCTCAGGTCTGAAGTTCGCCATCAACGCCCTCCAGACCTACATCGGCCAGGAAGCCCTGGCCGACATGCGCAAGAAACTCTACGCCCACATCCTCACCCTGCCCATCGGCTTCTTCCGCAACGCCAGTCCCGGCATGATCGTCTCCTCCCTGGTCACCGAGGTGGCCACAGCTGGCGACTTCATCGGCCAGGCCATCGCCGTGCCCGTCACCAACGTGCTCACCCTGCTGGCCTTTGCCGTCTACCTCTTCTACCTGAACCCCCTGCTGGCCGGGCTTTCCATGGTGCTCTACCCCCTGGCCATCATCTTCGTGCCCATGATGCAGAGGCGCTCCAACGCCGCCAACCGCGAGCGCGTGGATACCGGCCGCAAGATGTCCACCATGATTGGCGAGACAGTGTCTGGCATCCACGAAATCCACGGCAACGCCTCCTACCGCCTGGAGAATGAACGCTTCAGCGAAATCACCGACCAGCAGTTCAAAATCCGGGTGCGCTGGAACCTGTGGAAGTTCGGCATCAAGAATTCCAACAACTTTTTCCAGTCCTTAGGCCCCTTCGTGCTCTTCCTGGTGGGCGGCTATCTGGCCATCAACGGTCGTTTCGACCTGGGCGCGCTGGTGGCTTTTTTGTCGGCCAACGAAAAGCTCTACGATCCCTGGAAGGAACTGATGGATTTCTACCAGAACTGGCAGGATTCCACGGTCACCTACAAGCGGGTGATGGAGTATTTCAGCGACGACTGCGAATTCGCATTGGAACCCCCGGAGCTTCGGCCCCCGCTGCAGCTGGAAGGCAAAGTCGAGGTGCAGAACCTGACCATGGAGACCCCTGGCGGCATCAAGCTGCTCAAAGGGGTGTCCCTCACCCTGGAGCCGGGGGAGCATCTGGCCCTGGTGGGATTCTCAGGCTCGGGCAAATCCACCCTGGCCCTGTGCATCGCGCAGATTTACAAGTACACCGGCGGCAGCGCCTTGCTGGCCGGGCACGAGATCGCCGACATGGCCAAGTCGGACCTGGCCGCGAACCTGGGCTTCGTGCCGCAGCATCCCTTTATATTCGAGGGCTCCATCCGGGAAAACCTGACCTATTCGGTCAAGGCCCAGCAGGTTGCCGTGGGGCATGACCCCTCCAAAGGCGAACCCACCCTCGACCGGGTAATCGAAGTGACCCAGCAGGTGGGACTGTTCATCGACGTGCTGCGCTTCGGCCTGAACACGGTGTTCCGCGAGGGCAAGAAAGAACACCTGGTGCAAAAGATCATCCGTATCCGCGAAACCTACTACCAGGACCACCGCGACGAACTGGGCGGTCTGGTGGAATTCTTCGACGAGGGCCGCTATCTGCAGTACTCCTCGGTGGCCGCCAACCTGGTATTCGGCAGCGTGGGCGACGATGCCTACCTGCCCGAAAATCTGCCCGCCAACGCCGATTTCATGGAATTCCTCCAGGAGGCCGGGCTCAAGCTCATGCTCCTGGAACTTGGGCGCGACCTGGCCTTGCAGACTGTGGACATCCTGAAGAACGTGCCCGACGCCGATTCCTCCTTCTTCGAGCAGGCCCCCATGGAGGCCGGCGAGTTCGAGACCTACGCCACCCTGGCTGAACGTCTGGACCGCACGCCCTCCCACGAACTCTCCAGCGTGGACCAGGGCTTGCTGCTGACCATGGCCTTACGCTTCACTCCGGGGCGGCACAAAATGGTGGCCCTGCCCACGCTGACCGAAAACATGATCCTCTCCGGCCGGGTCCAGTTCATGGAGCGCATCACTGCCAAGAATCCCAAGGCCGTGAGCTTCTACCGCCGTGACAACTACATCCACTCCCAGACCATCCTGGACAATATCCTCTTCGGCAAGCTCAAGAGCGAAGGGCACAAGACGCTGGAAAAGGTCAACAAGACCATCGTCATGCTGCTCATCCAGGAAGACATGATGGAGCGTATCGCCGAACTGGGCCTGGAATTCATCGTGGGCACCCACGGCGACCGCCTGTCGGGCGGGCAGCGCCAGAAGGTGGCCCTGGCCAGGGCCTTCCTCAAGGAGCCGCCGCTGCTGCTGCTGGACGAGGCCACCTCGGCCCTGGACAACGCCTCCCAGACCCGCATTCAGAACCTTTTGGAACAGAAATGGAAAGGCAAGGCCACGCTGATCGCCGTGGTGCACCGCCTGGATACCATCAAGAACTACGATCGCATCGCCGTGATGAAAGCGGGCCAGATCGTTGAAACCGGCCCCTATGCAGAACTCATGGCCAGAAAGGGGATGCTCTATGAACTCGTCCACGGAGCCAAAGCCGGGCACTAACGCCTGCTCCTACACCGAGCAACTCGAAATATTGCGGGGACTTTCCCTGTTCGCCGGCGTGCCTCTGGAGGTCTCCAAAGTGCTGGCCTACCTGAGCACCACCGAGACCTTCAGCGCGGGAGACGTGCTGGTGCGCGAAGAGGAACACAACGAATTCTTCCGCTTCGTCACCTGCGGCGCGCTCAAGGTGACCCGTTCGGTCGGCGGGCAGGACGTGCTGGTCAAACAGCTGGGGCCGGGCGACAGCTTCGGCGGCCTTTCGCTGATCCTGGACGCCAAGTCGCTCTTCACCATACAGGCCGCGGAGGAAACCACCACCTTAAGCCTGCAACGGGAGAAATTCCTCAAGACCGCCCAACGGTTTCCCCAGATTCTTCCCGCAGCCCTGGAAGCCCTGGCCAGCCACGCCCTGTCCTGGGAAGAGCGTTTCCTGGCCCGCCACCCTGAAGAATTCGCCAACCTGGGCCAGGATTTCGGACTGACCCTGTTCTAAGAAGCTCGGTGCGTCCTTCGCATTGCATGCCCGCCCTGGCCCGATCAAAGCCAGGGCGGGCATTTTATCTGCTAATGGAACAGCCGGATGCCCGTCTGGAAGATGCCCACTGCCAAGGCGTAGGCCAACACGGTGTTGAAGCCCATGGAGAAGACCGCCCACTTCCATGAACCGGTCTCCTTGGCGATGGCCACCACCGTGGGGAAGCAGGGCGAATACAGCAGGATGAAGACCATCAGGGACAGCCCGGCGGCCACGCTCCAGCCTTCGGCCACAAGCATTTCGGTCAGTGGGGCGGTATCGTCCTTATCCACCTTGCCCAGGGAATAGGCCGTACCCAGGGTGGAGATAATCACTTCCTTGGCCGCAAACCCGCCCACCAGGGCGATGTTGGTGCGCCAGTCGAACCCGGCCAGCCTGGAGACGGGCTCCAGAGCCGTGCCCAGGCGTCCTGCCAGAGAGGCGGTCAGGGTCTCGGCGGCCTGGGCTTTTTCCAGAGCGTCCAGTTGGGCTTTGAGAGTCGCTTCGTCTCCCCCGACATCGGGGGTCTGCGCCTCGATTTTTTCGGTTATGGCCGCTTTTTGCTGCTCAAAGGCCTGAAGGCGCTCAGCAGGAAGGCCGGGGAAGGTCATGGCCGCCCAGACCACTATGGAGACGGCCAGGATCATGGAGCCGGCCTTCTTCATATACTGCCAGGTGCGCTCCCAGGTGTGGATGAACAGGCCCTTCCAGGTGGGCAGCCGATAGGGCGGCAGCTCCATGACGAAGGGGGTGGACTCCCCGCGCACCAGGGTGGCCCGCAGCAGGAAGGAGACGCCCAGGGCCATGATCCAGCCCAGCATGGTCATGGCGAACAGTGCCTGAGCCTGGCCGGAGGGGAAAAATACCGCCGTAAGCAGCAACAACACCGGCAGTTTGGCCCCGCAGGTCATGAACGGCGCGGTGAGGATGGTGGCGATGCGCTCCTTGGGGCTGCGCAGGGTGCGGCTGGCCATGATTCCGGGCACGGCGCACCCGCCCGCGATGCCACCGGAGATGATGAAGGGCATCACCGAGCAGCCGTGCAGGCCAAAAATTCGAAACACCCGGTCCAGCATGTAGGCCACTCTGGCCATGTAGCCGGAGTCCTCCAGAAAGGCGATGAGCAGGAAAATAAGCATCACCAGGGGCACGAAGCCCATTACCCCGCCCACGCCTGCGATGATGCCATCCACCAGCAGTGAACGCAGCAGCCCATCGGGCAGGGCGGCTTCCACGCCCTTGGCCAGCAGGCCGAAGCCGCTTTGCAGCCACTCCATGGGGAATTTTCCCAGGACGAAGGTGATCTGATACACCAGATACAACACCCCCAGCATGAGCACCGGCCCCAGGAACCTGTGGGTGAGCACCTGATCGATGCGGTCGGAGGCCGCAATGCGGCTGCCCAGGTCGTCCCTGGTGACCACGCCGCCCTTGAGCAGGGCGGTGATGAAGCCGTACCGGTAATCGGCCACCACGGCCTCGGGATAGGTGCTCAAGGTCAGGCGCAGATGTTCGGCCACTTCCAGGGCGCGCGCTTCCAGCCAGGCCGAGAGCTCCGGGTCTGCGGCGCGTCCCTGTTCCTTGATCTGGTCGTCTCCCTCCATATACTTCAAGGCCAGCCAACGGGACGGATAGCGCCCGGCCAGGAAGGAGCGCTCCACCACCCTGGCGGTCATCTCGGCCAGAGCCGGGTCCAGGTCCGGGCCGTAGGAAATATCCATGGGCTTCCAGCGGCCCTGCCGTTCGGCGGCCAGCTTGGCCGCAACCCGGCCCAACTCGCCCACGCCCATGCCCACGCGGGCCACCAGCTCAACAGCCGGGCTTCCCAGCAGTTTGCCCAGGCGCTTGGAATCCACCACTAGGCCCATCTTGCGGGCCTCATCCATCATGTTGAGCGCCAGAACGATGGGGATGCCCAGTTCGAGCAGCTGTACGGCCAGATAGAGGTTGCGCTCCAGGGACCCGGCGTTAAGTACGGCCACCACGGCCTGGGGACGCTCGTCCACCAGATAGTCGCGGGCCACCAGCTCTTCGGCGGAATAGGCGGTCAGCGAGTAGGTGCCAGGGAGGTCAACCACCTCCAGGTCGGCTATATCGGTGCGGGCCAGGCCCACGCGCTTTTCCACGGTGATTCCGGGATAGTTGCCCACATGTGCCCGGCCTCCGGTCATGGAGTTGAACAATGTGGTCTTGCCGGCGTTGGGGTTTCCGGCCAGGGCCACCTTGTAGCGGGGGTGACCTGCTTTGGAGTTTTCGGGGAAAACGGTCTCCAGTTGGGGATCGCTGTCAGGCGTGAGAGTCATCGTTCTAGGCCTCCGGGGGCGTAACCAGTATATAATCGGCTTCGTTGCTGCGCAGCGAAAGGGTAAAGCCTTTCAGGCGCAATGCCACAGGGTCTTTCAGGGGCGCGCGCCCCACCACTTCCAGCTCCGCGCCGGGCACCAGGCCCATGTCGCGGATGCGCCTCCCCAATTCCCCTTCGGCCAGAATCCGCACTATGCGCGTCTTTTCGCCGACCTTGAGCAGCCGCAGGGACATGGACTTATCCATGCTGTCTCCGATATTGAGTGTCATTCTCATTGCTAGAGGTTTAAAAAAAGCCCCGAGGCACTCTTTAGCCGTCCTTGCGGCGGCAGGTACAGGAGGAGATATCCAAGGGCTTCGGCTGTGAGGCACCACCGGAACAGCCACAACCGCTGCCGCAATTCCCAGCGCCGCCGTCCGAACCGGAACAGCCGCAGCCCGAGCCCTTTTTCAGGCTCCGCCGCAGCAGATACAAGGCAGCCACAAGGACCACCAGGACAATGATGCTTTTTTCCAACATATTCATACTCCAGAGATTCAAAAACCTCGTAACCAAGGAATGGGGCTCTCCCCCAGTATGGACGAATGCTGACGCGAAGCCGATAAACGTTTTTGATGGGGGGTCCAGGGGGGAAACTTTTTTCAAAAAATTTCCCCCCTGGCCGCCGGAGGCATCTTTCTTAATTTTACCCTTCGGAGGTCACCAGTACCTTGTCGGCCATGCCGGAACCCAGGCAGACTTCACCGCCGCGCACGGAAAGGCGGCAACAGGCCCCACCCTCGCACACCACGGCCTCAACGCCAGGGGTGATGCCCAATGCGCACAGACGGGATCGCCCACCTGCTCCATCACAGAGCTTGCGGATACGCACCTTGCTTCCCTTGGGACAGTGGCTGAGCGGCACCATGGTTTGTCCTCCTGACGTGTTCACAATCAAGAGATACTGCAAGTGATAATCATTGTCAACTAGAAAGGGAGGATTTCCTTCTTCCCCGAAGAATTCTGCTGGGCGTCACTTCAGCAATCGCCCCAGCAAGGTATCGGCATGCTCCCCTGCCTCGCGCAATTCCCTGAAAGGGATCACGGCCTTCACCCGCCCGCTGCCAAAGACCACGAGGTCTTCGGCAAAGACGTCGACATCGGCTGGGTCGTGGGTGATGACCACCACGGGAAGGTTAAACAGCGTCTGGACGCGCAGGAACTCCTGGCGCATATGGGAGCGCATCAGCGGGTCAAGGGCGGAGAACGGCTCGTCGAGAAGCAGCAGTCGGGGCCGCAGAATGAGCGCACGGGCCAGGCCCACCCGCTGGCGCTGCCCGCCGGAGATGTCGCGGGGGAAACTTGCGGCCATTTCCGCCAGGCCGAAAACCGTGAGGATTTCCATTACCCGGTCCATGTCGCTGCGGGAAATTCCCCACGGCCCGCGCAGCCCGAAACCCACGTTCTGGGCCACGCTCAGATGCGGGAACAGGGCGTAATCCTGAAACACGTAGCCGATGCCCCGCTGCCTGGCCGGGACATCTACCAAGGCTGCGGCCCGGACTGCGGGGTCAACGCCCGCTCTGGCGCAAGCACGAGCCCCGGCATCGGTCTCCGCGCAGGCTCCAGCCCCAGCGTGGGCCTCGGCGCAGCTTCCTTCCTCGACGCGGGCTTCACCCTCAAGGCCCGAACTGGCAGTTGCACACTCACCGCCCCAGGTTCCGGCTCCAGAGTCGAACAGAACGGTTCCGTCCACCACGATGCGTCCGGCGTCCGGGGCCAGCAATCCGGCCATGGCCTGTAAGGTCAGGGTCTTGCCAGAACCCGACGGCCCGAAAAGCACCAGGGTCTTGGCCGTGGAAGCAAATTCCACCTGAAGTTTGAAGCGCCGCTGCCCGGAGGCGAGGGTTTTGGCGATGGCCACGTGTATACGCATGCGCTGTCTTCCGGTTTCCGGCTGTTACGCTTTGGGTTTGGCGAGTTTGCTGGTGGCCACAAGAATAAGTATGCACACCACCGAGACCACCAGGACCAGGAAGTTGGCCAAGTCGTCCTGCCCGGCCTGCACCGCGCTGTAGACCGCAAGCGAAAGGGTCTGAGTTTTGCCGGGCAGGTTGCCCGCCACCATGAGGGTGGCGCCGAACTCGCCCATGGCTCTGGCGAAGGCCAGCATGGTTCCGGCCAACACTCCCCGCCAGGCCAGGGGCAATGATACCCGCAGGAAGACGCCGGTTTCAGTGGAACCCAGGGTGCGGGCTGCGTTCTCCAGGTTGGCGTCCACCCCCTCGAAGGCCGCACGGGCGGATTTATGCACCAGAGGGAAGGCCACCAGGGCTGAAGCCAACACAGCGCCCTGCCAGGTAAACAGCAGGCTCACCCCGAAAGTTTCATAAAGCCAGGCACCAAGAACGCCCCGGCGGCCGATAAGCACGATAAGGTAGTAGCCCAGTACCGTGGGCGGAAGCACCAGCGGCAGCGTGCAGGCCGCGTCGGCCCAATCCCGCCCTGGAAAGGCGCGGCGGGAGAGCAGCAACGCCGTGGCCATGCCCACCGCTACGGCCAGCAGGGTCGCCAGAAAGGCCACCTTCAAGGTGAGGAGCAAAGGAACCAAGAATGCGTAGTCTGGCATACCTGCACTATCCAAGAATGATGCCCACACCATACATCATTGTAATATAACGTTAATTACAATATGCGCTGGCAGAAAGCCACAAAAAAGGAAGGTTCCGAGCGGAAATCATACACTTTTGTCAGTCTGACGGCACACCGGAGCTGCCCGGCGCGCAGCTGCTTGAGGGGGACACGTCCTGGGTTTTGAGGAAGGCTCTGCTCATGGCCTGCGTGAGTTCGGCCATGTCCACGGGCTTGGAGGCGTAGCCGTCCATGCCCCCTGCCAGAAATTTTTCTCTGTCGCCGTTCATGGCGTAGGCAGTCATGGCGATGATGGGAATGTGGGGATCGAAGGCCCCGGAGGTATCCGCTCTGATACGCCGGGTGGCTTCCATGCCGTCCATGACCGGCATCTGGATGTCCATGAGCACTAGGTCGAAGCGTTCGCCTGCCAAGGCTTCCAGAGCTTCGCGGCCATTGGCCACGTCCACCACTTGATGCCCCATCTTGCCGAGCAACCTCCGGCCCGTAAGGCGGTTGACGCACTCATCCTCCACCAGGAGGATGCGCAACCCGGCGACTTCCGTCAGCAGAGGGGGCGCAGCCGCCGCAACCTCCTGGCAGGCGTCGAGCCTGAGCGGAATGCCCAGGTGGCACGCTGTGCCCTGCCCGGTGGCGCTCTCCAGGCACAGCGACCCGCCCAGCAGCGTAAGCAGACGCCTGACGATGTACAGGCCAAGTCCGGCCCCCTGGAATTTGCGCGAATAGGAGCCGTCCACCTGGGTAAACGGTTGGAAAACCAGCCCCAGTTTATCATTGGGGATGCCCACGCCGCTGTCTTCCACGAGTATGGCCAGGGTCCCCCGACAGTTCTCGTGCTGGTGGCGGGCGAGGGCCGCCTCGATGCGGATATGGCCCTGATCGGTAAATTTCACCGCATTGCCAACCAGATTGAAGAGTATCTGGCGTATCCTGGCCTCGTCGGCCACGACTCCGGGCAGCGCGACAGCATCCAGGGACACCTCAAGGGTCAGGCCCTTGGCCTTGATTTCCAACTCGAAGGCCTTGGCCACCGAGGACACCAGCGCGAGCACATCGCAGGGTCCTTCCACGTGTTTGAACACCCCCTGCTCTATCTGGGAGATGCTGAGGATGTCCTCAATCAGGGACAACAGGGTTTTGCCGGAGGCCAAGCCTATATCCACATACTCCTGTTGCTCGTTCGACAGGCTGGTGCGCTGCAACAGTTGGAGCATGCCCAGCACCCCGGCCAGAGGCGTGCGGATTTCGTGGCTCATGGTGGCTAGAAATTCGCTCTTGGAGCGGTTTGCGGCCTCGGCCCGATCTTTGGCTTCCTCAAGCTCCTGCGTGCGGATGCGTACCTGCTGCTCCAGGGTTTCCTGGTGGAGCTTGTTCTCCCGCACCAGGCGGGCCTTCTCCAGCACCGACTCCACGGCGTGGAGCAGCGTGGCCAATTCGCCTATGGGCTTGGTCACATACTCCCAAGCCCCCTGGCGCACGGCTTCCAGGGCGTCTTCCAGCACCCCTGTGCCGGAAACGACAATGGCCGGGATATCGGGTGTCTCCTGCCGCATGGCGGCCAGCACGGCAGTGCCGTCCATATCCGGCATGCGCAGGTCAACAAGAACCAGATCGGGGTGTTCGCGCCGGATGAGCTCCAGGCCCTGGCGACCGCCTTCAGCTTCCAGCACGCGATAGCCGTTCCCTTCCAGATATGCCGCCATCGAGGCCCGGATCATCTCCTCGTCGTCGATGGTCAGGATGGTCTTCATGGGTGGCCCTTGTGGTGTTCCAGTCTACCGGCCGTCAGGGCGGACAGCGCCGTCGCCAGCACGTGCATGTCCTGCACCGGTTTGACGAAGACCTGCTCGCTGGTCATGCCCAAAGCCAGAAGCTCCCAACTGAGGTGATACTCCAGTGAACCTGTGTAAATCAGGCAACGCATGCCGGGCCGCAACGCGTGCGCAGCCAGGAGCATTTCCTGCCCGCTCATGCCCGGCAAGCGAATGTCCACGATGGCCGCCTCGGGGCACGCTTCCGCGAGAATCTCCAGGGCCTGTTCTCCGCTCGATACGCCGTACACCGTGCAGCCGAGCGCCTCGAAATACGCTGCCAGGGTATCGCGGATCATGTCTTCATCATCCACGATAAGCAGGCTTCTGGGCAGGCGTTCCATATCCACTCACTTCAGGGGAGGGCGCTGCGTACTGTGCGGCCTTTCCCGGTTCGAGCCGCACCGTGATGCAGCCCAGCGGTTTGCGAGGACGTTAAGGCACTGAGTTTAACACGTAATTTTCTTCCTATGCACGCATTCAGCCACGCCGTCCAGCCTGGGCAGAAAGTATCACCCCGTTGCGGACAAACAAAAGCGCTGAATTATTTTTTCCTCCACCGCCTCATAATTTCCAATCACACATTTATTGTAAGAAAAATGTCAGGGACTCCCTGCTAGAGTTGCCCGTGCAGGACTCTCTCCGGCAACGGTCGGTGACGAGCGTTTGCAGTCGAGGGCACACCCAGAGCAGACGCATGAAATATGACTAATAGAGGGTGGCTGAAAATATGAACTCCATCAAATTAGCTATTGTTGCTACATCAACCATAATTTGCATGGTTTTAGCGTGTGTGGCTGTCTGGCGCCTTCTTCGTGGCAAACCCCGCCTTATGCGGTCTGTATTTGTGAACTTCGACAACTATAAAGGTCTGGAAGACAACTTGCGGCAGATACGAAAGGACGGATGACTCGCGTCGGATGCGCTTATGCCTTGGAATTCCATGAAACACACTTCGCTCGTAGCCTTTGCAGCAACGATGTTTATGGTTTTTTCCCCGGTCTCCGGTTATACTCTGGGCACCTACACGGTGACAAATACCAACGATTCCGGCGCTGGCTCATTGCGCAATGGAATTGATACCCTCAATTCTTCGCCAGCTGGTTCCTATGTCCTCAACTTCGCCATTCCAGCAGGCAGCACCATCTCCGTATCCGGCACAACGCTGGCCACAATCGATTCCAATCCCATTTCCGTCACAAACGATTCCGGCGGCACCATCACCATCAGCACGGACATCCCAGGTGATCCCGTATTCAGGGCAGACGCGTCCATTACTTTTGGCGGCGCAAGCGCCCTGAATATTCTCGCCAATGTCCCTAATTCCTGGGCCTATGCCATCGCCTCGGACACGTCCAACCTGCTCATCGGCTCGATCTCCAACAGGATGAATGTGAGCGCCCAGGCGGGCAAGAATTCCGCCTTTGGGCTCTATTCGGACGAGGACATCACCATCACCGGCGGCATGGCCGGGACAATCTCGGCCACGGCTGGCACCCACACCGCCGTGGGGATTCAAAGCGGCGGAACCTTGAACGGAGGAACCCTCGCCATGCCGCTGGTCATCTCTGGAAACGTCTCGGCCACAGCCAACGGCCTGGCCGTAGCCGTGGCCTCCGTAGACGCCATGAACCTCAAGGTTACCGGCACATTGAGCGGCGTGGACACCTCCGGCGGCGGGGCTGGCTATGCGATTCGGGCCGGGGCTTCGGACGGGGCCGGCGGCTGGACCGCAGGCGTCGCAGACAACGCGATCACCCTGGGGACGGGCGCGAATCTGGTAGGAATTGTGGATCTTGGTTCCGGGAACAATACCCTCACGGTTGTCGGTTCCGGGTCCGCATCGAATACTTTTCTCGGCGTGACCAGCCTGGTGGCCGGGGACGGCACCACCTCAACAAATTGGACCCTCAACCCCAGCGCAGCCAACGCCAGCAGTTTCGGCAGCCTGACCATCAATGCCAACGCGGCCTTGAGCATAAACGAATATGTCACCATTCTGGGAAATACGGTCAACAACGGTTCGCTGACCTTCGACATCGCCACGACGAAAACCTACTCCGGCATCATCTCCGGCAGCGGATCCGTAACCAAGGCGGGCCCCGGCATCCTGTACCTGCGCGGAGACAACACCTACACCGGAGGAACGTCACTCACCGGGGGCATCCTGGATATCGTCTCGGACGCCAATCTTGGCGCACCATCCGGCACCCTGACCTTCAGCGGCGGCACCCTGCGGACCTCCGCGCCCCTGACCATGGGACGCGCCATCACCGTGAACGCAGGCGGCGGCACTCTCGACAACGCCGGGAACGCCCTGACCCTCAACGGAAGCATCTCCGGCAGCGGCCCCTTTGCCCTGACGGGTTCGGGCACCGTGACCATGGCAGGCAACGGTTCCGGCTACAGCGGATCAGCCACGCTGCTCTCGGGCCGTCTGGATATGACCCCCACGGGCTCACTGGGCGGCACCCTGACCGTCAATCCCCTGGCCACCCTGGGCGGCCGGGGCACACTGGGCAATCTGACCAACAACGGTTTAGTCTCTCCCGGCGGTTCCATCGGCACCTTGAACGTCTCTGGAAATTACGTGCAGGGCGCTCGCGCTGTGTACTTCGATGAGATTGACCCTTCGGGCCGTGGCGATCTGCTGAACGTGAGCGGAACCGCCCAACTCATTGGAGGGCTCCTGGTTGTCAGCGCTCCCATCGTCTATTACCCCACCGGAGCGCTCTGGCCGGTCATCACGGCGGCAGGCGGACAAACGGGCGGTTTCGCCAGCGTTGTCCAGGATTTTCCCTCCTCAGTGTTGCATTTTCAGCCCGTCTCCACTGCGAGCGGCACGACACTTGTGGCCATGCGCACCCCGTATGCGGCTTTCGCCACCAACGGCAGGGCCGCCTCGGTCGGGCAAGGGTTGACCAAGGGGGCTTTCAACGCCACCGGAGCACTCACCAACATCATACTGGCCTTTGATCTCGCCAGTGCGTCAACCATAGCCAACTCGCTCAACCAGATGCACCCGGAACCCTACGACGCCTATACCCAGAGCGGCTTCGACAGCGGCCGCATGATCACGGCTGCGATCCAGGGCAGGCTCAACACCCTGCGCACAGGCGAAGCCCTAGCAGCGTTCTCCAGTCCCTTTGACAGCACTCCCGCCCAGGACGATGTTTTCAACGCTCTCACCCAAAGCCCGCCTCTGTCAGCGCCACTGGATGCGGAACACCGCATGGGGGTCTTTCTCCAACCGTTCGGTATGACCGCCCGGCAGGGCAGCACAGGCGGGCGCACCGCCTATGGATACACCTGCTGGGGAATGCTTGGCGGCCTGGACTTCGCCCTCTCCAGGAACTTCGTCGCAGGCCTGTTCGGCAGCTACGCGGACCGCAACCTCGCCCTGGCCGCGCCGGCCAGCGACACCGGCCGCGCCAGCACCACGAGCCTGGGCGGCTACGCCTCGTATTTCGGCGAGAGGTGGTTCGCGGAAAGCTCACTGCGCTTTGGCCTGGATGCTTACAACGCAAAACGCACGGTTTCGAGTCCCATCGGTTCTTCCAGGGTGAGCGCTTCCTGGAGCGGCTGGAACACCTCTGCCAACGTCGGTACGGGGTATAGCTGGCATGCGGCCGGATGGGTGTTCGGCCCCGTCGGAGCCCTGGAGTTCTCCTGCATTGCTCAAGACGGGTATGGGGAGAGCGGCGCGGGTCCGCTTGGCCTCAAGGTGCACCCGCGGGCCGACGCTTCGCTGCACTCTTCACTGGGCGTCAAGATCGCCCGGCCCATGGAATTTGCCAAAAGCCGGTTCATCCCGGAGGTACGCATGTCCTGGGGGCATGAATGGTTGAACGGCAGCCGGGATATCGTTGCAAACTTACAAGGCTACGAAAACACTGGATTTACAACAAAAACCGTGCCCCCGGCATCCGATTGGGCTGCGGTAAGCGCGGCATTGACCATACAATGCACCAACAGGTTTTCGCTGACCGTCCGTGCAAGCACGGACCTGTTCCGCCCGGAGTATCAGACCGTTGCTGGCAGCCTGGGATTGCGCTACACGTTCTGACCACAGCGATACTCTGCGTTGTGTGTTCGAAATTTCCAACGGATGCGATCATCATCCGAACATCATTAAAAAGATGGTTGCATATGAAGCTCACCCCATTATTTGTCTCGATCATCCTCTCTGTTTTATGCCTTTCCTGTAAGTTAGATGAGAGCCAGGAGGCAAAGAAAGAATCCGAGCCTACCACAAAACTGGCAATTATCAGCTCGCGCGACATACTGACTAAATGCGATGCCGGTGCCCAGGTTATCAGTTTCATTCAAAGTAAATTCTCTGAACGGCGTATTCAGCTGGGTCTTTTGGAACAGGATATCCGCAAATTGCAAGAAGATACGAGCAATTCCACTGAATTTGGTCCAAAAAAGAAGTTGTTGCAAGAAAAACTGCGCAATTATACTGAGGAAGAGCGCAAACTGCGCCAGGAAGTTGCGCAAGAGGAGGCAGTGCAGTTCAAGCCTGTTCTTGAAAGGGTGAACAAAACACTGACTGATTACGCCAAAGAGAAAAACATCTCTGCCGTTCAGGAACGCGGAACGTTCGTCTACTTCGACCGTTCCCTCGACATTACCGAAATTATCATCAACAGGGTGAATCTCGCCAAGTAGGGAGACGCCACATCCGGCCCGCTAGGCCGCGTCCGTGCCTCCCCGGCAGAAGCTGGAGACCCGGCGGAAATGGGCGCGAACCGCACATCCGGCGATTTACAACATCCCAAGCCCCATCATGGCTTTCGTCAAGGCCTGCCGCTCCACCGGCTTCACCAGGTATCCCGAGGCGAACCCCTCGAAGAAAGCCTTGACCACATTCCTCTGGTCATCGTGGGCCGTGGTCATGAGCGCTTTCACCTCTGCCCCAGCAGGAACACCTCTGGCTTTTTCCATGTCGCGGATGCGTTGCAAGGCGTCCTGTCCCCCCATCTCGGGCATCTCGATATCCAAGAATATCAGCCGATAGGGGTCGTTCTCGCCCAGGGCCGCCGTGTAGGCTTCCACGGCCTCCAGCCCGTTGACAGCCACATCCGCGTGGCAAAATCCCATATCACGCAGGTAGCGCTGCATCAGCATCCGCTGGGACAGTTCGTCTTCAACGATAAGCACGCGCATGGCTTTCCCCATACTTCTTGGCAAATGTAGGTTGGACGTATTTTCTGTGCCCTTGTGCCCTGCATTTGTCAATTGTATTACCCGGCTTAAAAGAGCTCCAGGCCGTTATGCAGCAACCGCTCAATGCCTTGGTCCGTAAGCCGCAGGCGGGAGCGCAGCCGATTGAGTTCCAGGCCGGGGTCGTAGAGCGGGTAGTCGCTGCCGAAGAGCACGCGCTCAGGGGGATGGCGGTCCAGAATGGCCCGCAGCAGGTCATCGGGGATGAATTCCAGGCAGGAAGAGGTATCCAGGTAGACGTCGCGCCCGGCCAAGTGCTCCAGGGCCTCACGCCAATGGAACCAACCGCCGAGGTGGGCGGCGATGATGGTCAGCCTGGGGAAATCACGCCGGATGGCAGCCAGCTTGGCCGGGCAGGAAGGGTTGTCGCGCGGGGGTTTGCGGTCCCCAACATGGAACAGTGTGGTGAAGCGCCCTTCCATGGCTTCCAGGATGGGCCACAGGGCCGGATCGTCCAGGCGGAACCCCTGGAAATCCGCGTGAAGCTTGACGCCCTGGATGCCCGCACGTTCCAGCCGGTCGAGTTCGGCCTCGAAATCCGCAAAACCGGGATGGATGGTGCCGAAGGGGATAAAGGCAGGGTAGGTGCGCTTGAGTTCCACGGCCCAGTTGTTGGCCGGAACCACTTGGGCCGGAGCCGTGGCCGCCACCTGCACGCAAGCCCGACTGATGCCCGCCTGCGCCATGCGGACCAGCAGGTCTTCGGCCAGACCGGTGCCCACGGGGGTGATACCGTAATGCCCCTCAAGCTGAGCCAACACTTTGGAGGCAATCTTGGGGTGAAAAACGTGGCAATGGATATCCAGGGTCACGCGCCGCAGATTTCCTTGAGCCAGCCGGGCACGGCCGTGGGCTTGCCGTTGGCCGTCACGCAGGCGTGCTGGGTCTGGCCCAGGCACAGCAGCTTTTCGCCCTCGGGCGGCCCGTAAACCTGGTAGACGAAGGTCACCGAGGCGCGGCCCCACAGGCTGATGCCCGCGCGCACCAGCACCGCCTCATCATAGCGGGCCGGGGCCATATAGCGCACATTGAGTTCGCGCACCGGCAGCATCACACCCCGCCGCTCAACCTCGGCGTAGGAGAGGCCCAGGTCGCGCAGATACTGGCTGCGCGCCCGCTCAAACCAATGGGGATAGTTGCCGTAGTAGACCACGCCCATGGCGTCGGTCTCGCCGTAGGAAACATGGAGTTTGAACCACGTTTCCGGCGCGGGAAAGGCCTCGCCTGGACGAATCATCCCCGACCTGCCCTTTCCGGCGTTGCGGGCGAACCTGCGTCAGCGGTATCGGTCGAAGCCGTTCCGCATGTCCGGCCCGCCGGGAGGATTCCGGCCCGTTCCAAAGCCCAGGCCAGCAAGGTGTGGCCGGGTTCGACCAGCAGACCGGCGGCTTTGGCCTGGTTCTCGCTGAAATGGGAGGCACCGCCGGGGGCTATGCCCTGGCCCCAGAGCAGGAAGGGCACCGGGTCGCTCACATGGGTGCGCTTGGCTACGGGGGTCAGGTGGTCGCAGGTGACCAGGACCACGGCCTCGGGAAAAGCCTGTACAAGTGGAGCGGCGACCTGGGCGTCGAAGCGGCTGATGGCCTCGGCCTTTTCCAGGGCGTTGCCGCCGTGGCCGGATTCGTCCGGCCCTTCCAGATGGACGAAGACGAAATCCCCGTCGTTTTCCAGATAGCGCACGGCCTCATCCACCTTGCCCGCATAATTTGTATCCACCAGGCCCGTTGCACCAGGAACGTCGATGACCGCCATGCCCGAAGCCCGGCCAAGGCCTTTGATAAGGTCCACTGCGGAGATCACTGCGCCGCGCATGCCCGAGGCTGCGGCGAAATCCGGCAGCGTCAGCGCCCGACCCTGCCCCCAGGGCCAGATGGCGTTGGCGCGGGTAGGGTTGTCCTGCCCGGCCAACAGCTTGGCCGCGCACCGGGTAAGGCTCCAGAGCAGCGGATGCTCCCGCAAGGCATGGATGTCGGCTGTAAGGGGCTGGCCGGTGATATCGTGGGGGGGCCGGATGGCCAGGGAAGCTTCGGGGCCGTCGGCGGCTCCGTGCTGCACCAGCAGGTGGCGGTACTGCACGCCCGCGTGGAAGGTGAACGGCGCATAGCCTTGGGCAGGGCAGCTGGCGCACTGCGTCTGGAGCCAGGCGATGAGCGGCGTGGACTGTTCGGTGGTTATGTGGCCCGAGGAGTAGTCGAGCATGTTCCCGGATTCGGCGTACTCGCTTACTGAAACCAGGTTGCAACGCCACACCAGGTCGTCAGCGGCCAGTTGCAGGCCCTGGGCCGCAGCTTCGATGGGGCCGCGACCGGTGTGGTGGCGGGCCGGGTCGAACCCCAAGAGGGCCATATTGGCCACGTCGGAGCCGGGCGGCATGCCGTCGGGGATGGTGCGGGCCAAGCCCACCTGGCCTTCGCGGGCCAGCCGATCCATCACCGGAGTGCGCGCGGCCTCCAGGGTGGTCTTGCCCTCCAGTTCGGAAAGGGGCCAGCCGCCCATGCCGTCGGCCACAAGGAACAAAAATTTACGCCGCATGCCGGAAATCTCCTCGGGGCGGATACTTGCCGGTTTCGCAGCAAATGTCAAAACGCTAAAGGCATGGCCTTATTTGGAAATCCACAGTGCCGAGCCTTCCAGGGTGCGCAGCAGGCTCAAGCTGATGGAACCAAAGAGATTGGTTCTGGAATCGGGCTTGCCACCGCTTCTGCCCACGGCCACTGCGGCGTATTCCGCCTCGTGGGCTTCCCGCAAAATCAATTCGACAGGATGCTTGGACGATTTCACCAGGTAGTTGATGCGTTCCTCCTCGATGCCGTTCTGCGCCAGAATGGCTCCAGCCGCACCGAGCATGTCGTCTATCTGCTGCCCTTCGGGCCTGACCTGAGCCCGGTTGTGAAACACGGTGACGCTGTGCTGGGGCTCATCGCGCAGGATGAAGCCCACATGGTCCGCCATGCGCAGGGCCTGATCCGAACCGTCCACGCACAGCAGCACATTGCGGCCGTGGCGAATGGGGTTGCGACACACCCACAGCGGAAAGCTGATAGATTCCCAGAGCAGACGATGGGTGACGCTGTCCTGGAATATCTCGTCGAACCAGCCCAATCCCCGGCGGCCGAGCACCACGGCGTCGTAGAGCCCGCGTTCGGCCTCCATGGCGATATCCTTGACCGTTCCCAGTTGGCTGGGGGCAGATTTCAGGAACACCCGGTCCGCGGGAAAACCCATGCTGAGAAGCCAGTCACGGGCAGCGGTCAGGGAGGAGGGGATGCTCTGCGGCGCGGCGACGTAGTTCAAGCCGTCCTGGCCGGGGTTGAACGGGCCACCCAGTGCAAGCTCGTCGCCATTGCGCGGAGCCACGGAAAACAGGGTGATCCGCGTCAGATCGCGACGGGCAAGCAGGTTGTAGACGAAACGCAGCCCGAACAGGGCGTTGATGTCATCGGAAATGGTGACCAGCAGATGTTTTTCCACTGGTTGTGCTCCAGACTGCATGCGAACCTCTGTGGGCGGAGGTTAGTCCTGCCAGTGGATGCATTCCACCGGGCAGGTATCCATGGCATCCTGGATGCACGATTCGCTGCCGTCGGCGCTGGTGACCTCGGCCTTTCCGTCGTCGTTCATTTTGAAGGCGGCGGGACAGATTTCCACGCACGATTCACAGCCGATGCATTCATCCTGGTCCACATGTGCTTGGGGCATGGTCGCATCCTTTTGGCAACAGATTGAACGGTCAGACAGACCGTCTATGCTTGCTTTAGAACGGATGCGGAGAGGGAAGTCAAGCCGCAGGCTAGGGCGCGGTCTTGATCATGTTGTAGAGGATCTCGCGACCGTCCACCCGATAACTCCCGGCGGCAACCCTGCGTTTGATCTCGGCCAGGCGACTGGCGCGGTCTTCAGGCGCTTCGGCAGGTTTGCCGACGCCTTGGTCGAGAGGGGTTTTCGCTTCGTGATCCACGGTGCGCTCCAAGTTTCAGAGTCCCTCTTGTTATCGGCAGAGCGCCGGAGGTCTTTAGCGCATTTGGTTACATACACCTTTCACCTTTCCGAATGTTTACACGTAACAGCTCTTGATACAAAGATATTTTTAATATACTGGGCGGGGGAACAGCCCCCGCCCGCAAACGATTTGTGCAGCTTTGCAAATGTTGGGCCAATCCTGCAGCCACCCCTATCGACCGAGAGCCCCCACGGCACCAGTAGGTGCCTCAGCACGCAGCCCGTCAATGAGCCGCGCCAGGTCCTGAGCCTGGGATGCCAGCCCGGAAACGGCCTGAGCAGATTGAGACATGGCTTCGGAGGTTTCAATGCTCACCCGGTTGATATCTTCAATGGAGCGGTTGATTTCTTCACTGGCCGAGGACTGCTGCTCCGAGGCCGCCGCGATGGACTGCACCTGGCCCGAGGTCTCGTCCACCAGCTCCACGATTTCGTTCAAGGCCTGGCCGGACTGGTTGGCCTGAGAAGTGGCCTTTTCGATAGCCTCGCCCGCCTTTTCTACCCCGGAGATGTTCTTGGCCGCGCTGTCCTGCACGTCGGCAATGGCCTGGCCCACCTCCTTGGTGGCGGTCATGGTCTTTTCGGCAAGTTTGCGCACTTCGTCGGCCACCACGGCAAAACCGCGTCCGGCGTCGCCCGCACGGGCAGCCTCGATAGCGGCATTCAGAGCCAACAAGTTGGTCTGATCCGCAATGTCGGAGATGACGTTGAGGATCTGCCCGATGCCCTGGGCGCGGCGGCCCAACTGGGCCATGTCCTCCTTGAGTCCTTGGGCGATGGTTCCCACCTGGCCGATGGAATCCACCACGCTTTCCACCACCCTGGCCCCATGGCTGGCCTTGAGTTTGGCCTGATCCGAGGTGCGGGCCGCCTGGGCGGCGTTTTTGGCCACCTCAAGCACCGTGGCGTTCATTTCCTCCATGGCCGTGGCGGTCTCGGCCACGCGCTCGGCCTGTATCCGCGCGCCATGGCTCGATTCGTCCACCTGTGCCGAAAGCTCGTCCGAGGCGGAAGACAGCGCTTCGACCACATGTTGCAGATTGTCCGCCGCTTCCAGCTGTCCTTCACGCCTGGCCCGCTCGCCCATGGTCTTGGCGGTGTTGGCCTCTTCAGTGGCCTTGCACGCCCGTCCGGCCTCGTCACAGGCCAAAAGGCTCTTGGCATCGGCTTCTTCGATTTTAGTTTTCAAATTCGCCACCATGGTGCGCAGGCTGTCCGCCAGCACGCCCAACTCGTCGCGCTGATTGACGTCGAGTTGTTCATCCAGTTTGCCGCCAGCTACCTTCCCAGCGAATTCCACTCCCTTGGTAAGCGGCCCGGTGATGCCAAACGTCAACACCAGCCCGATGCCCAGGGCCGACAGGGTGATGCCCACGGACAAAATGACCAGTTTGAGGCTTGCGGCCCTTGCGCTGCCATCCGCAGCGGCCTGGATCTGCTGACTGATCTTCGCGTCGAGTGCAATGACCTTGCCCAAAGTCTCCATCATCTTCGCGTTGGAGGCGACGGACTTGCTTTCCAAAAGGTCCAGGATCGCCTGATACTTGGCCGTGTCGGATCTCTCCGACTCCCAGGCACGCAGCATCTCGAACTCCTGGTCCTTGATAGCCATGTCCGTGTCGAGTTCCCGCTTGAACCCGGCCCATGCGGCGGCGACTTCCGGGACGTGGGGCATGGCTTCGAAGGCGGCCACCGCTTCCAAGGCGCCCTTTGTAAAGGCCTCGCGGTTCTGCCAGACCCGCTGGCGATCCTTGATGCCCGGTATGATCAAAGTGCGCTCCACCACGCTCAGGCTGCGCAGATTGTAGCGGGTCTTAGCCAGGAGTTCCATGCTCGGCACCACGCCACTACCGAGGGAACCCAGAGAGTCCTTGCAGCTTTCGATGCCGAAATACCCCACAGCCCCCAGCAGCAGGGTCAACAGGGAAATAAGGATAAACCCCGACAAAAGCCGGACGCCGATTTTTAAATCTTTCATGATGTCTCCTCAAGGAACGTACATATCAAGGCGTGGAGCAGACAGCTTCCGAAAGCTTAGATACGGCTGGTTGCAAAAAGGTTACAATATTTCATGTTTTCAGGATCATGGCAGCCCCATCCCTAAAAACTTCATTCTTTTTCAACTTTCTCCCCACATAGCCCTATATGGGGTGCAATATTTTTGCGCCTGGGTATCCTGTCGGCCATTCCGGTCATGCACCGGCTACCAACAACAGGAGTTACACCCCATGCCTTACCAGCAGCCTTTGTCTTCGGTTCATGAGTATTACGGTCAGAGTGGACACCCCGCCCCATCAGGAGACCAGGATTTCTCGGTGGAAAACCCGCGCTTCGCGCCCTTCGACCATGTTCTGCACCAGGTGCGCCTGCATCCCGACGCCGGGTACGCCATCTGCGACGTGGAAGGCCCCTCGGATGACGAACTGCGCGTCGACTTCGGCCCCGAGCCGGAAGACCTGGACGAGCGCTTCCATTGGCACGTCAGCAAGAGGGTGCAGGCCAACATGGCCAGAATCCTCACCCACCAGGCCAAACAGGCCCACGCCAAGCGCAAACACCGGGGCTACCATGTGGCCGTGCGCGGTCTGGAAGCCCTCGACCCGCTCTATGAGCGCACCATGGACGTGATGCAGCACTACCTGGAAAATCTGCCCGAGGTGCTCAAACCTCTGGTGATGCCAACGCTAGCCCGGCACAGTCCGAGCTTTCTTGCACTGTACCAGCATCTGCGCCACGCCGCCGAGACCGTGGAAAACCACCGGCATCACCAGGGCAAAAAGCGCAAAGCCGCGTCCGAAGCTGCGGCCAAAAACGGGAACCAGCCCCACAGCGCAAACGCCGCTGCCCGCGCCGCCGAGTTGCAGGCCCTGAAAGAGCGCGTCCGCCGGGGCGGCGCAGTGGAGGGCGACCTGTACAAGTACATCGATCTCAGCGGCATGATCCCCTAGCAGGGTGCGCCGCATTGACCTGTGGAGAGTCTCCAGATGGAAAACCTGTAACTACAAGGAGAATGTGATGGGAAT
The DNA here is from genome assembly GCA_038248065.1 of Desulfovibrionales bacterium. Taxonomy (GTDB): domain Bacteria; phylum Desulfobacterota; class Desulfovibrionia; order Desulfovibrionales; family Desulfovibrionaceae; genus Fundidesulfovibrio. The sequence continues at coordinate 37,654 of JBBRUD010000036.1, forward strand.
GGATACGAGCGGCATCGCGCTCAACGGTAATCCTCCCCTTTTTAGGCGGTTTGAAAAGTAGCGGCTATGCGGCCGATCTCAGTTTTTGCCTCGGGGTAATGCCGCCAATGCCCATGTTGGGCCGTTCGTTGTTGTAAGTCCAGAGCCACTTGGTGGCGTAGTCCC
>JBBRUD010000037.1:0-36647 GCA_038248065.1 Desulfovibrionales bacterium
CGTGCAAGTGTTTTTGAGTTTAATGTCATGACAACCGAACTCTATTTTTTGAAATGCATCTCCAAATCAGTGAAGCCCCAGACGCTCAAGCCCATTGGCGCATTCTGGTGTCAAGCCATTTGTTAACCGGACAGAAATGACCGGGGTTGCTAACTTGTACGCTTTAAGCCCCGGCATGTCCATTTTCAGGTTGATTTCCTGGAGCCCATGGACAGCGCTGAAAAGCCAGGATAAGATAAGAACACCGAGGTCACCCGGCAAAATTATGAAGGCGTTACACGAAAAACTTATCGATTCTGGACTGATCACCAAAAAAGAGGTGGATCAGGTCCGTTCGCTGCAACGCAAGTCCGGTTGGAAGATCGTTGAGTACCTGATGCATCAGGGGCGGCTGAACGAAAACGAACTCATCGATTTCATTAGCCGCGAACTCAAGATCGATAAATACACCCCAGAGAAATATCCCCTCGATAAGAGCATGAAAGAGGCCATGCCCGAGGATCTGGCCCGCAAGCAGGAGCTGGTTCCGCTGCGCATGGAAAAGGGCGTGCTCTTTGTGGCCACCGCCGACCCGGAAAGCATCAACCGCCTGGACGTGGTGGAACGGGTGGCCATGGTGGAGGTGGAGCCGGTCTTCTGCACCAAAAACGAACTCGACGATCTGATGAGCGCCCAATACGGCGTGCCCTCGCACATGGGCGACCTGCTGGGAACAATCGACGAACTGATGGTGCAGAGCGGCGAAGATATTGAAGAAAACCTCGATATCGCCGGAAGCCTGCAATCGGCTGTGCAGGAAGCGCCCGTGGTGCGCCTGGTCAACCAGATTCTGGCCCAGGCCGTGCGGGAGCGGGCTTCCGACATCCATCTTTCCCCCATGAAGAACACCATCCAGATGCGCTACCGCATCGACGGGGAATTGCGCGAGTATCCCACACCCCCCAAATCGGTGTTCCTGACCGTGCTTTCCCGCATGAAGCTTCTGGCCAACATGGATATCACCATCAACCGCATTCCCCAGGACGGGCGCTTTTCCTTTGCCCTGGACGGCAAAGAGGTGAACGTGCGCGCCTCCACACTGCCCACCATCCACGGCGAGAACCTGGTGATGCGCCTGCTGTCCGGCGGCAACCGGGCCGCAACCCTGGATGACCTGGGCGTGGGCGAGGATGACCGCAAAAAACTTCAGCGGGGCATGGACCGCCCCTTCGGCATGATTCTGGCCACCGGCCCCACCGGCAGCGGCAAAACCACGTTGCTCTACGCCGTGCTGCGTGCTCTGGACAAGCCCGACGTCAATATCATCACCCTGGAAGACCCGGTGGAGTATCGTATCGACACCATCCGCCAGGTACAGCTGAACCCCAGGGCGGGCATGACCTTCGCCTCGGGCCTGCGGGCCATCCTGCGCCAGGACCCGGACGTCATCATGGTGGGCGAAATTCGTGACGCCGAGACTGCGGGCATTGCCGTGCAGTCCGCCCTGACCGGCCACCAGGTGCTCTCCACGGTGCACACCAACTCGGCCAGCCAGGCCCTGACCCGGCTGATGGAAATGGGCGTCGAGCCCTTTCTGGTGGCCTCCACCCTGGCTGTGGTGGTTGGGCAACGCCTGGTGCGGCGCATCTGCCCCAAGTGCAAGGAGGTCTACACCCCGCCCAAGGAGCTTGTCAGCGTGTTTGAACTTCACCACCTGAAAAATGTGGAGTTCATGCGCGGCAAGGGCTGCCCGGAGTGCAACGGCGTGGGGTATTCGGGCCGGGTGGGCGTGTATGAAGTGCTCTACGTCGACGATTTGGTGCAGGACCTCATCCTGCGCCATGCTTCTTCCCGCGAGATCGAACAGGCTGCCGTGGAGGCCGGGGTGTTCTCCACCCTGAAGATGGACGCCCTCTCCAAAGTGGTGGCCGGAGTGACCACCATCGAAGAGGCGGCCTCGGTAGCCTTCATGTAAACGCCGCCTTTAAGCCCTGCTGTGCGCTGGGCCCGCCTCGTACGTACCGCTTTGGGAAGGCCCCTTTTCTCTGGAAGCGTTGTCCATGGAGCGCCGCTCCTACGGAGTTTCCGCCAGCCGCCAGGGCTCCCGTGCGTCTTCCTGGCGGGCCAGCATTTCGCCCAGCAGTTCTTCCGCCCGGTCGACATCCCCTTCGAAAAGCGTCCAGTCCGCTCCCAGCAGGAAGGCCGCGTAGCTGTCCAAGCTTTTGGCTGCTCCAATAACTATCAGGCAGGTTTCGCGCCGTTTGAGGCCGGGGCGGCGGGTGATCTCCGTGAGCACGGGTTGCCAGGCGGCGGTTTCCTCCACCAGGGCCACATCCACGGCGTTGATGAGCAGCTTCTGCGCGGCAAGGGTCGGGTCGGCCTCCTCCAGCAGATAATAGCCCTTGTCCCGGAAGAACCCCGCGGCCACTCGGAGCCATGACGGGTCCGACACGGCCACCAGAGCGGCCTTGGCTCCATGGGGGATCATCTCCGGCTCCAGTGCCGCCGGGGGCTGGCCTAGGGCCGGTGCTGATGGGGCGGCCCCGCCGTTGCTTGGGGCCGTAGACGTTGCCGAGGCGACAGTCTGTGCTGGAGCGGCCTGTGCTGCGGCCTGTTGCCCGGCTGAAGAGGGGCTGGGCGTGGAGGAAGGAGCGGCCCCGCCTGCACCTTCGTCTTCAAAACGCGCCGGGTCGGGGGTGCGGGCCGAGTCCAGCAGGATGACCTTCTTGCACACCGGGCAGGGGAAACTCATCCTTCCGTCAGCCGGGAGCTTTTCGTCGGCGATGTTCATTTCTTTTTCGCCGCAGGGGCAGCGGAATTTCATTTCGTAGCCTCCTCGTCTTCGGGTTTGCCGTAAGTCCAGTCCACCTTGAGGTCGCCGATATCCGAGACCGCCTCGCCCCGGCGCAGGCGCACCTGGTCGATGTTGAGCGAGAGCCGGGCCCGGTCCGTGGCGCTGGCCAGGGCGGTATCGCGGCTGATGGCCCCCTTTTCGTAGAGGTCCAGCAGATACTGGTCAAAGGTGAACATGCCGAAGGTCGAGCCGGTCTCCACGATTTGGTAGAAGTTTTTTTCGCCCGATTCGCCAAGTAGGATAACCTCGCGGATCTGCATGTTGTTGCGCAGGATTTCAAAGGCAGCGATACGCCCGCCGCCCTCCTTGCGCATCAACCGCTGGGAGACCACGTATTTCAAGCTGCCTGCCAGGCGCTGGCGGATGAGCCGCTCCTCGCTGACATCGAACATGCCGATGATGCGGTTGATGGTCTGGCCGGTGTCGGCGGTGTGCAGGGTGCCAAGCACCAGGTGGCCGGTTTCCGCCGCCTGCATGGCCGTCTCCACGGTTTCACGGTCGCGCATTTCGCCCACCAGAATCACCTTGGGAGCCTGGCGCAGGGCGGCACGCAATCCTTGGGCGAAGGTGGTGAAATCCTGGCCGAGTTCGCGCTGATTCACAGTGCCGCGCTTGTGGGGGTGGACGTACTCCACCGGGTCTTCCAGGGTGACGATGTGCACGGCCTTGGCTTCGTTGATGGCGTCAATTAGCGCGGCCAGGGAGGTCGATTTGCCCGACCCCGTGGCCCCGGTGACCAGGATGAGCCCGAAACGTTCCTTGGCCATGCCCTCGAATTGCCCAGGCAGGCCGAGCTGCTCCATGGTGGGCACCTTGGAGGAAAGCTGGCGCATGACCATGGCCAGGGAGCCCTGCTGCCAGAATATGTTCACCCGGAAGCGGATCTTGCACGGGTGCTCGTAGGACAGGTCGCAGGAACCGTTGGCCACCAGGTCTTTGTACAGTCGCCGGTTACGCCCCATGAGGGCCTGGGCGATGGCTTCGGTCTGGCCGGAATTCAGAAGGCCCGGGTCCTGGGCGAACTCCATGTCGCGCAGTTCGCCGTTCACTTCAGCCTGGGTGCGTTTGCCCACGGTGAAGAGAATGTCGGAGCATTCGGGGGCCTGGGAAAGAATCTGGCCTATGAGGTGGTCGAAGTGGGATCTGAGCACGCCGTTGGTCTCCCGATAAACGATTGCTTCTAGTTTTCGTCAATGCCGGTGGGCGGCTGGGGCAGCATTTCCCGGAAGCGGGCCTTGGAAACGGCTGCATTGTAGGCGTCATCGATGGAAATGATCTGCTTTTGCAGGAGATCCATGATGGCGTCGTCCAGGGATTGCATGCCGTGGGTGCGACCGGTCTCGATGACGGAGTTGATCTGGAAGGTGCGTTTTTCGCGGATGAGGTTGCGCACCGAGGGCAGGGCCACCAGTATCTCCAGCGCGGCGGCCCGGCCGGGCTTGTCCCTGCGTTTGAAGAGCGTCTGGGCCACCACCCCGCGCAGGGATTCGGAAAGGGAGGAGCGGATCTGCTCCTGCTGGTCGCCGGGGAAGACCTCGATGATGCGGTCCACGGTCTTGCTGGCGCTGATGGTGTGCAGGGTGGAGAAGACCAGATGGCCGGTTTCGGCCGCCTCCAGGGCCAGGCGGATGGTTTCCAGGTCGCGCATTTCGCCTACCAGGATGACGTCGGGGTCTTCGCGCAGGGCTCCGCGCAGGGCGGCGGTGACGCTTTTGGTGTCGCGGCCCACCTCGCGCTGGTTGATGAGGCAGTTCTTGGGCTGGTGCAGAAATTCGATGGGGTCTTCGATGGTCAGGATGTGTTCCTGGCGCTGGTTGTTGATGTGGTCGATCATGGCCGCCAGGGTGGTGGATTTGCCCGAACCAGTGGGGCCGGTCACCAGCACCAGACCCTTGGGGAGCTTGCAGAATTCGTTGATGATAGGTGGCAGACCCAACTGCTCCAGGGTGAGCACCTGCTCTGGAATGGTGCGGAAGGCAGCGGCGATACCGCGCTGTTGCATGTAATAATTGACGCGGTAGCGCGAGATGCCGGGCACGGCGTAGGCGAAGTCGACGTCGCCGTCCTCTTCGAACTCCTTGATTTTAGGCTCCGGGGTAATCTCGTAGAGCAGCTTTTTCAGCTCCTCGTGTTCCAGCACCTTGAATTTGACGCGCTGCAACGCGCCGTGCAGGCGTATGATGGGTGGAGACCCGCTGGAAAGATGCAGGTCCGAAGCTCCCAGCTCGTTCATCATGGAAAAAAACGCGTCGATCTGGGCCATGGCGTCTCCAGGAAGGGGCCGAATTTCAATTACCCTACACAAAAGCCGGGGGTCTCGTCCAAGGCAATGTTGCCCTTTGCGCTGGCAATGATGCGGGGGAGGGTTGCTGCTGAAGTGTTGAACGCACTCCTGACGGGAAAATCGTCTGCTCCACAAGAAGCCGGGCCTTCAACCAACAGGTGGTTCTCTGAAGGTCTTCTGGTGTTTCCCTGATGCAAGGTGAGGGCACAGGGTGGAACTGCGCTGGTAAAAAAATGAATCCGCCACAGCATATACGCAACTTCAAATGACACTGTATGGGTATGTAAAAATAATGAAGAACATACTCGGGACTAGCGGTCCAAGTGACGCGAAATCCCTGGTCCCAATGGACGGGCAAGGCGGAGTCCATGCGAAAACTGGTGGCCCAACGGATGCAGTTGATGCTGCTTGAATGGTGTAAAGTACAGTGAAAGAGATGCGATTTATGGAAATGCACTTGACTTTTCTGTACAAATCGCCATCGCTATGACTCACGGATCGACAGTGCTTTGTGGAGCGGTTTAGCGTGGCGGACACACCGAATATATCATCCACCGATAAGCTCCTGGAGCTTATACGGCGGACACCGGGAAGCAAGGACGGGGCGCAAAGCCCAGCCCCTCAGCCCTTGGCGTTGGGCCGCAATTGGAGGAAGCTCCTGGACATGGGCAAGCCCCGCAATGCCGCTGAGAAAGACGTGGCGGTGGGGGTTGAAGTCGGGGCGGACCTGATCCGCATGGTCAAGCTCACCCGGTCCGGGGGCAAGCCACGGGCAGTGGAGTACAAAACCGTTCCGGTGCCGGTTGCCGGGCCTGAAGCCCCGGAGCTGTCCCTGGTGCTGCGTCTGGCGCTCAAAGATTTTCTGGGCAGGTCTGATGTGGACGTCTGGTCCGTGGTGGCGCCGGAGTCCGCAGAGATCCGGTTTCTCCAGGTGCCCAAGGTGCCCAAGAAGCAGCTCTCCAACGCCATCTTCTGGACCGCCAAGAAGGAAGGCTCATTCGACGTCAGTGATGTGGTGTTCGATTACGAGGTGCAGGGCGAGGTCATCGAGAAGGGCACCCACCGTCTGAACGTGCAGGTTTACACCGTGGCTCGCGCGGAGTTTGAGCGTCTGCGCAATCTTTTCCTCCAGGCGGGCTACGCCCTGAACGGGCTCACGCTGCCCTCGGTATCCGCCCGCGCCCTGCTGCGGGGCACCTGGCTGCCCGACGGCGGCCTGCCCCAGGCCTGCATCCATCTGGGTGGCGATTTTTCCCGGCTGGAAATATTTTCCGGGGCGGACCTGCACTACGTGCGCGTGCTCAAGGGCGGCCTGGCCAGTATGGCCGTGGCGCTTTCCGAGGCCTCCAAGGAGTGGGCCGCTCAGGGTAAACTGACCCTCATGGAGAAGGTGGAACCCGAAGCCGTTGTTGTCGAGATACCCGAAACCTCGCTGTTCTCCACAGATATTCCCATCGAGATCGAGTCCATGGCCGTTGCTCCCGCTGCCGGGCCGACCGTTGCCCGCAACGTGGATGAGGCGGATGCTTCCAAGGTGCCTGGCCTGACAGTGGAACAGGCGCGCGACCTGCTGGAAAGCCTGGCCACCGGGCCGGAGAACCTGCCCGAGGACAGCCCTGGCCGGGGGCTCTCCCCCGAAGACGTGCTGGAAATGATCAAGCCCGCCTGGGAACGCCTGTTGCGGCAGATAGAGATGACCTTCAAGCATTACTCCATTACCATGGGCAACGAGCAGGTCGCCCTGCTTAATCTGGCCGGTTCCCATGCGGCCCAGCCGTTGTTTCTGGCTTTTCTGGGCCAGCAACTGGGCATGCCCTGCCGCAGCTTCGACCCTCTGGAACCGGACAATATGATTCGCATGGGCGTGCGGGCGGCGGCCCTGACCCCAGCTGAGCGCCTGCCCTACGTGCTGGTGCTGGGCTTGACCGGCGTGGGCATGGGCGAATGCAACCTGCTCTACACCTACAAGCAGAAAGAGGAAGACGCCCGGATAGAGGGGCTCAACAAAGTGGTGATGGGCTGCTGGCTGGCCACGGCCACCCTGTTTCTGGGGTTCTTCATCTGGCAACAGACCGAGGCCCATTACAAACGTCAGGAGCTTGCCGGGCTCGAGACCAGGCTCAGGGTATTCGTGCCGCAGGTGAGTATGCCGTTCTTACTGGGGGCGTCGGCGCGGGTTCGCAGCGTCGTGGATAATATGCGTTCCTATTCCGTGCGCGCCCTGCCCCAGGCCTTATTGCGCGACATCATCGAATTCACGCCTGAAAACGTCAAAATTTACTCCATACACATGGATCTGGGCACGCCCTCCGAGCAGCCAGCCCCGCCAAAGGACAAGCCCGATCCGCCCGGAAAGATTGCCACGAAACCCAAAATACGCGCGGGTGTGAACTCCGTGACCATTGAGGGCTATGTCACAGGAGACAGCCAGATACTGGAATCCATCCTGTCGGCCTATCTGGTGCGCCTGCGCTCTTCGCCTCTTTTGGGCGAGCCGTCCGTGGCCAGCCGCAACCTGGAAGTAAGCGCGAAGGGTGAAGACGCCTTGCGCTTCATGCTCTCCTGTACGGTGATGCGATGAAAGAAACGCCGGAAACCACCGCAGGCGTGAAACTGCCGCCCAAGACCGCCCTCTATCTGCTGATAGGGATTGGCGTGATTGTTCTTTTCGTGCTGCTGGGCATCGTGCCCATGTACCAGAGCCTGGGCAAGCTGGATGGCTCCATAACGCAGGCGCGTTTCCGCATTGAAGAGCAAAACGTCCTGCATCCCATTTACCAGCGCATGCAGGCCATTGCGGCAGCCGGAGGCGCCAAGGCTCCGCAGCTTCCCAAAAAGCAGAGTCTGAATCAGGGCCAGGTCTCGGAGGTTACCGACACGTTGGCCCAGATCATCGTCAAGTCCGGCCTGGAAGCGCGGACAGTGGTGCCTGATCCGTCCTCACTGGGGTCGGGGTCCAAGTCGCTGGCCGTCACCGTCAACGTGCGGGGCGCGGCGGAGCGCTTTCACGCCTTTCTGGCGGAGCTGGCCCTGCAACCGGGGTTCGAGAATGTGGAAACCCTGGTGCTGACGCCTGTGGGCGGCTCCCTGGAATACACCGTCAAGTTCTGGTTGGCGGCGGAGTAGGCATGAACGTATCCAAACGCGAAAGCATATTGCTGGGAGCCATGGGTGTGGCCGTACTGGGCTCGGCCATTTTCATGTTCTGGCCGGGAGGAAGCGCTCCTTCCCTGGAGATGACCCCGGCGCGGCTGGCCGAAACCAAAAAGGCGGCCGAAACCCAGCTTCAGGCTTTGGATATGATCAAGCTGCAGGAACGCGAGATCCACATTGTCAAAAACGCCCAACAGCCCTGGACCGGCGACCCCTTCGTGCCCAAACCGCCGGACCCCGAGGCCAGGGTGGACCGCGACAAATTTCTCTATTCGGGCTTCATCAAGCTGGGCAACAACAATCTGGCGGTCATCAACGGCCGGGAATACCAGGTTGGAGAGCCCCTGGACACCGGGGGCTTCGAGGTGGTGGAGATCACCCCCGAGGCCGTGGTGCTCAAAAGCATCGGGCGCAAAGATACGGTGCGCATTCCCTACCAGGACCCGAGTTTCTTTACCGGCCGGTAGGAAGGGCGGGCGAGCCCGCCTTCAAGGAGTATGGACATGAATATATTGCGCCGCGCGCGCGTTTGGCCAAGGGCGGGGGCAGCTCCGGTGCTGATGGCGGCGTTGGCGCTGTGCCTTCTGGTTGCCGCCTGCGCCAAAAAGCCGGAGAAAGACCCCTTCCTGGAAGAATGGAAGGGCAAGGCCGAGGAATCCCAAGGGAAAACCTATACGCCTGTGCCCCGCAAGGTGGATTTCTCCCAATTGCAAGTCAAGGGTGATTCCAAGACAACGGACGTCAAGCCTCCGCGTAATCTGCCCACCAACCGAGTGTCGCTGAACTTCTTCAACACCGACCTCCAGGCCGTGCTGCGCTCCATGGCCCGCATCGCCAACCAGAACGTGGTGCTTTCCGCCTCGCTGCAATCCCCGGAGAATCAGGGCAAGTTCAAGGTGAACCTTAATGTCAACGAAACGCCCTGGGACCAGGCCTTCACCTCCATCCTCAACGCCAACGGCCTGAGCTACGACTGGGACGGCGAGATCATCCGGGTGATGACTCTGGAAGACATGAAAAACCAGAACGCCATGAGGAAGGCCATCGAGGACAAGATGGCCCAGTCTGAAAAGATTAAGAGCGTGGAGCCCGTGGTCACGGTGAAGGTGCAGGTGAACTACGCCGATGTGGTCGAACTGGAGAAAACCCTCAAGGGCTACCTCGCCAGCGGGTCCACTCCTGGTGCCCATCCGGCCGCTGGAGCGGCTCCAGGTGCGGCGGGTTCGACCGGCTCCGAAGATTTGGCGGGGAAGATCAAGGGCACGGTGGTCGCGGACAAGTATTCCAACTCCATCATCATCCAGGCCACCCGCGAACATGCCGAACTCATGGTGAAGCTGGTGGAAAAACTCGACGAGCCCCGCCTGCAAGTGCATCTAAAAGCCTTCATCGTGGAGGCCAGCCGCGATACCCTGCTGGACCTGGGCGTGCAGTGGGGCGGGGTGTTCCGCTCCGGCGTGGATGCCAACGGCAACCGCCTGTACATCACCCCCGGCGCCAACAGCTCTCCGTACATCGACCAGACCACCAATCTGGTGGTGCAAGCGCCCACCAATCCCTCGGTGGGTACCCAGCAGCCCATCTTCGGCCAGGGCCCATCGGGCAACGGCTACACTGTAAACTTCCCGGCCGCCTTGACCCCCAACTCCAGCGGATTCGGCGGCCAGGGCGCGGCCATCAACTTCCTGTGGGGCATGTTGGGCAACAACCTGTTGCAAACTCAGCTGACCGCCCTGGCGCGGGATGGCAAGGTGAACATCCTCTCGGAGCCGTCGCTGACCACCTTGGACAACATGGTGGCCTTTACTGAAAACGGCAAGCGCATTCCCTACGTCACTGTCTCCCAGAACGGCACCAACGTGCAGTTCATCGACGCCGTGCTGCGCCTGGAGATGACCCCTCACGTTATCGACGGTGAGAACCTGCGCATGCACATCCTCATCAAAAACGACGACGTGGTTCTCGATACCACCCAGTGGGTGCAGGGCAACCCGCCCATCAACAAAAAACAGACCGACACCACCCTGGTCGTGCGCGACGGTGAAACCATTATCATCTCCGGGCTGGCCAAGCAGACCAGCACTGGCAGCGATTCGGGCGTGCCCGGGGCCAAGGATGTTCCGGGCCTGGGTTATCTGTTCAAGAACATCAGCAAGGCCACCAAGAAGGAAGACCTGCTGGTGTTCATCACCCCCACCGTGCTCAAGCGTCCGGTGCCAGCTCCGGGGGGCGAGGCCCTACCGCCGACGCCGGGCAACGCCCCGCCGGTTGGTGCCCAGGACCGCACGCCCATGCCGCTGGGACCGGCCGCAACCGCCCCCGCAGGGCAGCGCCGGGGCAACTAGGCCATGCGGTATTTCGAGCTGCTGAACCTGCGCCGGGAGCCCTTTTCCAACTCCCCGGACCCGGAGCTGTTTTACCGCACCAAGCAGCATCAGGAGTGCTTGCAGAAGCTGGAGATCGCCCTGCGCCTCAAGCGCGGGCTCAATGTGGTCACCGGCCATGTGGGCACGGGCAAGACCACCCTGTGCAGGCAGATTATCCGAGTGCTGGCCGACCGGCAGGGCGTTTCCACCCACCTGCTGCTGGACCCGTATTTCTCTGATCCAGACGAGTTCCTTGTCTATCTCAACGGCGTCTTCGGCGTGGAGGAGGCCAAGTGGAAGGGGGCAAGCCAATGGCATCTGCGCGAGAACATCAAGGACGCCCTGTTCCGCATGGCGGTGGAAGAAGACCTGCTGGTGGTGCTCATCGTGGACGAAGGGCAGAAGATGTCCGCCGAGTGCCTGGAGATCCTGCGCGAGCTGCTCAATTTTGAAACCAACGAGCACAAGCTGCTCCAGATCATCATCTTCGGCCAGTTGGAATTCGACGCCAAACTGGCCAGCCAGGCCAATCTGGCCGACCGGGTCAATCTGCACCTGCACCTGGGGCCTCTGGATTATCAGGACACCCGCGAGCTTATCCTGGCCCGGCTGACCATGTGCGCCAAAGACATCGCACCGGAAGGGCTGTTCACCTCCGGGGCCTTCCTGGCCGTGTATCTGGCCACGGACGGGTTTCCCCGCCAGATCGTCCAATTGTGCCATCAGGCCCTTTTGGCCATCATCATCAAGGAAAAACACCGCGTCACCTGGTCTGTGGTGCGCAATTGCATGCGCTGGCGCAACCTCGGCCTTCCCCGGCGCAGGCGCTGGACCTGGGTGGCCGCCGTGGCCCTGGCGTTGGTGCTGGGCCTGGGCCTCATTGCTGCCCGAGAATACGGGCTGCTCATACCATGGGGCGACATGACCGGGCGCATTGCCCTGTCGGATGTGCGAAGTTTCTTTACGCGTTCTGAACCTTCGGAGGGTGTTTCCAGCAAGGCCGCCGCCGGTGATGCGGAGCAGCCCGATGCCGCGGGCCGCGAGGGGACGTCCAAGCCCGGAGCGGTCATAGGCCACAACAGCGGGCAGGCCGAGGGGTCGACTGGCAGCCAGGGCGCGGTGAAATCTTTCTCGACGGGCGGCCAAACGGGCAACCAGGCTGGCGGACCGGCTGGCGGACCGGCGGGCGGCCAAACAGTGAGCCAGACGGGTAATCAGGCGGGCGGACCGGCTGGCGGACCGGGCGGAGGGCAGCCTCCTGTCCGGGGGCCGCTCCAGGCGGGTGGCACGCAGAGCGGCCTACCGGGACAGTCGCAGGGCACGGCGCTGCCTCAGCCGTCTGCCCAGGCCCCTGACACCTCGTCAGGCCGGACGGTCGGTCTGACTCCGGGGCAACAGTCCTCTCAGATTTCAGGCCAGACGCCGGGGGCGGCGGACACCGCGTCCGGGACGGAGGGCCAAGCTTCCGCTTCCGCCTCCGCCTCCGCCTCCGCTTCCGCCTCCGCCTCCGTCCAAGCCGGGGCCGGGGCCGGGGCCGGGGAACCGGAGGCCGCTGCCGACGCGCAGCAAGCTCCTGCCCGCAAAGGCGGCCCGGCGAGTTTCAACGGCGTGCTGGTGCGCGACGACGGCCCGGCCGCCAGCGTGCTTATCCTGGCGGACAGCCCTGTCACCCGCTATGAGACGGGGTTCAAGGCCAACCCGGCCCGCATCGTGCTCGAATTTCCCGGAAGCTGGGAACGCCACGCCGCACGGGAAATAGCCGTCGGCGGAACTCGTATTGACAAAGTACGCAGCGCAGTTCAACAGGATAGGCTCAGAGTGGTCATCTATCTGGCGAATCCTTCCTCCGGGGCGGTGACGCCCGAGGTGGAAACCGTCCCGGAAGGCCTGAGTCTGACAGTGCGGTACTGAGCATGCCCAAGTATACCTACCAGGTCTTAAGCGACACCGGTTCCACCATTACCGGCACGCTGGAAGCCGAATCGCCGGACAAGGCCAATCAGAAGCTGATGGCTTTGGGGTATATCCCCGTCTCCGTCACCGAAACAGGCATAGGAGGGTCCGGCGGCTGGCTCGAAGAGCTGGAGTACCGGACCTCCTCGGTGCCCCTCAAGGATCTGATCCTCTTCAGCAAACAGTTCCGCACCATGGTCAAGGCCGGTCTGTCCATCCTGGAGATCATGCGCATCCTGGAAATCCAGACCGAAAACAAGAAACTCAAGCGCATTTGCGGCCAGATGGGCGCGGATATCAAGCAGGGAAAGAACCTGCACGAGGCCTTTGCGGTCCATCCCAAGGTGTTTTCCCTGCTCTACCAGAACATGATCATGGCCGGTGAACAGTCGGGCTCGCTGCCCGAGGTTCTGGAGCGGCTGGTCTACCTCATCGAGCATGAATACAAAGTCAAAGCCGATATCCGCTCGGCCCTGCAATATCCCATAACCGTGTTGGTGGTTCTGGCGTTGGCCTTCTACGTGCTGCTCACCTTTGTCATCCCCAAGTTCGTGGGCATTTTTGCCAAGGTGCATATTGATCTGCCCATGCCCACCAAGATCGCCATCGGCATGTACGAGTTTTTCGCGGCCTACGGCTACTACCTGCTGGGAGGGTTGATCGTGGGCGGTTTTCTGTTCCTGAAATTTATCAAAACCCCGGTGGGAGAACTCTGGTGGGGGCGTTTGTGGCTGCGCGTCCCGGTGTTCGGCCCACTGTTCACCAAGGCGGCCATGGCCCGCTTCGCCTCCATTCTGTCCATTCTCCAGGCCAGCGGCGTCTCCATTCTTTCGTCCCTGGATATCCTTCAGGGCACCATCGGCAACGCGGCCATCAGTCTGGAGTTCGCCCGCGTGAAAGAGATGCTCAAGGAGGGCCGGGGGCTCTCCGCGCCCCTGCGCCAGGCCAAGCACTTCACCCCCATGGTCATCAACATGGTGGCCGTAGGCGAGGAGACCGGCAACCTGGAAGAAATGCTCATGGCCGTGGCCGACCACTATGACGACGAGGTGGAGTATGCTGTGGCCACCTTATCCGCCGCCATCAACCCGATTCTCATTCTCGGGCTGGCCGGTGTGGTCGGCTTTTTCGCCTTGGCTATCTTCCTGCCCATGTGGGACCTGACAAAAATGGTGAAGTGATGGGCAGCCTGCGTCTGGATATCTCCATCACCGTGCTTATCGCCATCATCCTGGGGGGGCTCTCCGCCATCTGCGTGCTGGGCGTGGACGCCGCCTGGGGGCGGTGGCTCACCGGCAATGAGCACTTCGCGGACCGCATCTACTGGATCGCCGGGATTACCGGTATCACGGTGTTCCTGGCGGCATTCATCTCGGCCAGCCTTGCCCTCGAGCCCGTGCGCCGCTTCCTCAAGGAGGCCAGCAGCATCGCTGTGCTCAAGGACCCCGTGGTAACCCTGGGCCAGCCCAAGGGTTCGGAACTCGAAGCCCTGGGGCAGATGTTCGAGCAGGTCACCCAGGTGCTTGGCCGCCTGGACGCCAAGGCCCTGTTTCCCGAGGTGATCGGCGAGAGCAAACCGGTGCGGGCCATCCTCTCCCACGTGCTCAAGGTGGCTCCGGCTGAGGCCACGGTGCTGCTGACCGGCGAATCCGGCACGGGCAAGGATCTTTTCGCCCACGCCATTCACAACCATTCCCGGCGCAAGGACAAACCCTTCGTGGCCGTGAACTGTGCCGCCATTCCGCCGGGCCTCATGGAGAGCGAGCTGTTCGGCCATGAGAAAGGGGCCTTCACCGGGGCCATCGGCGTCAAGAAGGGCAAATTCGAGCAGGCGGGCAACGGCACGCTCTTCCTCGACGAGATCGGCGACATGCCGGTGGAGACCCAGGCCAAGATCCTTCGCGCCCTGGAGAACGGCGAATCCGAGCGCGTGGGCGGCGACAAGCCCATCCGCTTCAACGTTCGCCTGGTGGCGGCCACCAACAAGAACCTCCAGGACATGATCACCAAAGGCGAGTTTCGTGAGGATCTTTTCCACCGCTTGAACGTCTTCCCCCTGCACCTTCCGCCCCTGCGGCTGCATGTGGAGGATATCCCCTTGCTGGCGGCACATTTTCTGGAGCGCTTCGGTGCGGGCTTATCCATCTCCAACGAGGCCTTGCAACTGCTGATGGCCTACAATTGGCCCGGCAACGTGCGCGAGCTGCGCAACACCCTGGAGCGGGCCGCAGTGCTGGCCGGGGAGGAAGACGCGGTGCAGCCCGAGCATCTTCCCGCTCAGGTGCGGCTGGTCTCCGCCTCGGAGCCCAATTTGCCTCTCCTGCCCGACACCCCGTCCAGAAACCTGGACGAGCGCCTGGAAGAGATTGAAAAGAGCCTGATCATCGCCGCGCTCATCAACAGCCACGGCGTGCAGGTGCGCGCAGCGGACATGCTGGGCATCAAGGAGCGCAGCCTGTGGCACCGGGTGAAAAAGTTCGGCCTTGATCCTGCCAACTACAAGATGAATTAAGCGCCTTCCCCTGCCGAGGCCCCCCCATGCGTTCCGTCCGGCCCGTCGATCTGTCCGGCACGTTGGTTAATCGTCCCGTCCGGCCATCGATCCGTCGGCCTGTCGGCCCATCGGTGCGTCGTCTCGTCCAGGCCCATTGTCCGTCGGTCCGTCAGTCTGTCCGGTCTGTCGTCGCGTCGATGCTCCTCCAAACATTCGTGCTGTGGGTTCAGTTTCGGCCCGGCGCAGGCCTACCTCCTTTTGCTCGGTATTCTCCATTCGGCAAGAATCGTTGTGCTTGTCAGAAGTACTGCTCGTATGGAGAAAATTGAGCCTTCACGCCGTGTAGCCGCACCATCAAAAAATGGAGGAAACATGGGGAATCCAGGGGTCTGCGGTCTGCGACATGAATATTAAAGTCTTAAATATCAGTATGATGTCTGATCTCAAGCGTGTTGGCACGGCCAATGCTATATGAGGGCATCGCCACACGGCTCCACAGCCGGGCGGCGGTACCCCAAAAAGGTACAACGCGCACACAACGCGCTCAGGGGTCGGACGGAAAGGCGAGGCCTGCGGGGGAGACGGAGCGGGCCTGACGGGAACAACATTTTCAGATTCATCAGGAGAGCATCATGAACACCACCCAGAGGAACGTCAGGTCCATCGGCAGCGGGCAGAGCGGCTTCACCCTTATCGAAATCATCGCCGTGCTGGTTATCATCGGTATGTTGGCAGCTGTGGCCGTGCCCAAGTACCTGGCCATGCAGCAGGCCGCAGCCGACAACGTCATCGCCGGTGCCATGGGTGCAGGCGTCTCCCAGGCCAGCATCGATTACGCCAACCAGTTGCTGCTGGGCAAGGCTCCTGCCACCGCGTTGACTGATGCAGCTACTGCCGCCACGGCCAAGTCCCCCCTGGGCGACTTCGCCTTCACCTTCGCGGCTGCGGGTAACGGCATCCTGGTCACCATCACTGGCGGTGCCAACGCCTCTGGTCTGAGCGTGTGGAACAACAAGTCGGCCGCAGCCGTGCTGAGCAAGCAGGTCGACTTCCAGTAACCCCCGCAGAAATTGCGAGCCTGAGTACACAACATCCAGGCGGGCCGGTTGGCCCGCCTGGTCCGGGGGGAGCGACACGCACGTCGCTCCCCCCGGACCAGCTGTCAGGGCCAAGACCCGGCAACGCCGCGGACTTGGCCGTTGCGGTTGCCACGGCCCGACCTCCGCCAAACGATTTCACATTCACTTTCAGTACGATCGGCGGCGGTTTGGGTGACAGCGCAGGCACTGACTAGGCCGCTGCCCTGCTGCCAGAAGTGTGGTTGGACGGCAGCTTCAGTAAGCGCACAGGGGCAGCTACCATGCGGACGCCGAAATGCATGACTGAGGGCACATTTTTCGCCCTCAGTGGTCCAAGGCGCTGCTCCGCCGAAGTGCGGGCCTACGGGCACATGGCTGTAGGAATTTCCCGGCGGGCACGGTATAACGCCCTGGCGAAGGAAGGCACTCACGGGGAAAACGATTCCCCTTTCGGGCGAGTGGAGGCGAAAGCCATGAGGCCTCAAGGTTTTGCCGGACAAAAGGGATTCACCCTCTTAGAGTTGATTGTCGTGCTGGTCATGGTGGGCATTTTTGCTTCCATCGCGACAAGCAACGTCATCACGTCGAATTTCAGTGCGTATTCTGACGGAGAAATCCTGAAATCGTCACTGCGCTATGCGCGCACAAGGGCCTTGGCCGATATACTCCCCTGGTCTTTCCAAGTGGCCGGACAGAGCGGGACATTCCAGCGAAACAATGTGGTGATGAAGACGGTCGACTTTGCCACCAATGGCGTGGCCGCCGGGACAACCACTTTCGACAACCGGGGCCAGCCAACTGGCACCATGAGTTATGCGGTCACAGAATACCCGGCCAGCCCTGTGGTGATAACGCCGCAAACAGGGTTCGTGCCCTAGCGCTCTGCTGAGGAACGTGCTGCCTGACACCCGGGAAGGCGTCGGCAGCAGGAGGAGCACCATGCGCCGCAACGGTTTTACACTGATCGAAGTCACGATCACCCTGGTGCTGGTGGCCTTTCTGGCCACTATGGTCATCCCGTTCATGCTCTCCGGTGTGACCAACACCGCCGATCCGATCCTGCGCATGCCCTCATCGCTGAGCGTCCAGGGGATAATGTCCAACATAGTGCAGGGATATAATGCAAATCCCTTGTACCAGAACGATTTGGCGCAGATGAACGCCTCTATCGTCACCGGGAATTACGGCTTGACCGCCAACCATACGATCACCAAGGACCCGGCCTTCAAGTTCGACCCCAGTGATGTCAGCGCATCCCTTAAAGTGACCATCAAGGATAATGCTTCAAGCCAGAGCGTGACCTATATATTTACAAGGGAAATGTGACCGTCATGCGCACGAACCAGCGTGGATTCACACTCTTGGAAACGATTGTTACCCTGGTGATTGTGGCCCTTTCCGCTGTTGCGATTATCGATTTGTTCACCAATGTGGTCAGTGGGATGATCTATTCCCGCAGCGCCAGCGCATCTGCCGAGAATATCCAGGCGGCGCTCACCCGCATTACCCATGAATTGGCCAATATGGATACCAAACGGAATTTTACCTTGGCCTCAAATTCCGTGACATACTATTATAGGCAAGATGCGAATGCATCAACCATACAGCTTACAGGAAGCAATCTTGAACTTAATGGCAACACGCTGCTGAACAATGTCACTGCGTTCTCTCTGGCAAAACCGGCGAACTCAATTTCTGTGAGCGTATCGATGACGGTAAACGTCCCAACGCCAACGCCAGGAACAACAACGTCTAAAGTATTCTCAACCTACGTCAATTTGAATCCCCAGCGTTTTCAGTAAGGGGAAAGAGTATGTCTAGCCTACACATTGTATTCCCAAAGAAAAAAAATGGATTTTCATTGGTATGGGTGCTGGCGGCAATAACGGCTGCTGCCGCACTCGGTGCGGGAGTGGTCTCCTTGACAACCACGGCCAGACACAACGAGTTGATGTTAAGTTACGATAATCAGGCGCGCTTTTTGGCGGAATCCGGCATCAACTATGCGCTGTCCACCCGAAAGGATGTCATGGATGGCATCAATGTCCTCCAAATGAGCGACCTGAACAATAAAGTGATCAGCACGGGATCAGCCCAGCAGATTGCGTTGACGGTGGCCGGTCCGACCAATGGATGGGATTACACGATAACCTCCACGGGCACGGTCAACAAGGGTACGGCGTTTGAAACGAATTATTCGGTCACCAATATCATTAATGCCCCGTCGTTCAGCGCGGGCGTCTACATTGTCGAATCCAGGCCCGGCACCATCGTGGCCACGGCCAGTGGACTGGACGTTAACACCAGCGCCATCAACGACTTCAGCGGCGGCGTCAGTTTCAACCCCACGGTCGCCAGCCCCGTGGCCACGCGGGCGCAATTCAGCAACGGTGTCGCGCCGCTGGGAACAGGGCTGCGCGTCTATTTCACCTTCCAGTTTTCAACGGGATCAAACGCAGACGGCGTGGTCTTCGCCATCAAAAATGCCGGGCTCAACAGCATAGAGGATAGCGGCGGCCCTCCGGCAGGTCAGTCCCACGGTTCGTTTCTGGGCTATGCGGGGTACGGCTATCCCTTCTGGGGCCACGGCATGGGCATCAGGCCTCCCAAATTCGGCCTGGAGCTCGATTTCTACCAGAACTCGGGCCACTCCAACGCCTGTGACGACGGTCGCAGCGACCCCGACAACCACCACATTGCCAATATCTTCTGGGGGCATACCCCGGATATCACCGCGGCCAACTTCAATAACAGCAGCACCTGCCCGACCTATGACGACAATGTGCATGGCATCGGCGGCGCGAACACCGCAGCAGACCCCGATCCCACCAATCCGACCAGTGGGTCCGGGTTCTACACTGTCCCAAACCGGAACCAACTGGTGGGCACAGCGAGCCCCGTTCCCATGCGCGTGGAGCTTGTCCGCAGCACTACGCCGGTCGTTGGTGGATCGCGCAACGGCATGTATTCCTATCGGATCAAGACCTGGTTCAACTGTACGGCAGGTAGTTGTTCGAATGTCACGGCGGATTACGGTGGCGCAACGACTCTGGATTACACCGTGTATCTGACAGCCGCCCAGCATGCCAACTTCAGCAGTTTTATTTACGGATACACCCTGGCCACGGGCGCGCAGACCGCGCATTATTCCATGTCGTATCCGGTTATCGGCTTGCGGTGAGCGCCGCCAAGGGCAAAAGAAAGCCTCCTGCTCATTTTGGATTCCCTGCCATCTTGCATTGGCAATACTTTTGCTTCACTCTCTCCCAAGAGGAGGGAGAGTCATGCGTATGACGCTCTTGGTTTTAGGGCTGCTGCTGGCTTTGCCACAGTTGTTTCCGCCGCAAACCGCCGGAGCCCAGGTGATCTACCACTACCAGGACTCCGGCGGCACGGTGCATCTGAGCGACATGCAAACCACCAGAGACTTTCGGCCCTTCTTTTATTTCCGCCTGCCCCGCAACGCCGACCGCAACACAGTGCTTGCTGCCATCAATCGCTATGCCAAGGTCTACGGCCTGGATCCGGCCCTGGTGACGGCCATGGTGGAGGTGGAATCAGGTTTCAATCTCAAGGCCGTGTCCCCCAAGGGCGCGCAGGGGCTTATGCAGATCATGCCCGCTACGGCCAAGGATTTGCACCTCAAGGACAGTTTCAACGCCGAAAAAAACATTGAAGCCGGAACCCGTTACCTTAAACAACTCCTGGACCGCTTCGGTACAGCCGAGCTGGCCCTGGCCGCCTACAACGCCGGACCCGGCACGGTGAGCCGCGCAGGCGGAGTGCCCGCCATCAACGAAACCCGCCAATATATCAAAAAAGTACGCGCCCGCTACGGCAAAGCTCTTTGACGGAGAGAGCCTCCGGCGGCCAGGGAGGGCGCTGCCCTCCCTGGACCCTCCCGCCGGGGGGCCATTGGCCCCCCGGTCCCCCCGTATAGCTCCGCGTTGCCACACGGCTACAACGTCGGCGCACAAAATATTGGGGGGGTCTGGGGGTGCCCTGCACCCCCAGCGGGGGTCAAGGGGGCAGCGCCCCCTTGTCTCCTACACGCCGGCCAGCAGGCGCATCAGGCGGTCACCCCACAGGATGGTCAGCATGCAGCCCAGGCAGAGGAACGGCCCGAAGGGGATGGGGGTGCGTCCTTTATCCTTGCTGCCCCACACGAAGAACGGGCTGAAGGCCAGCGCTCCCACCCCGGCCAGCAGCACGGCGGCTGGCAAGCCCATCCAGCCCGTGAGTCCGCCGATCATGAGCATCAGCTTGACGTCGCCCAGCCCAAGGGCTTCGATGCCTTTGGTCTTGAGGTACACAAAGCGCAGCAACCAGAAGAATCCGGCCCCGGCAAGCGCGCCGATGAGGCTTTGTTCAAGGGTGAGGCCGAGTCCCAGGATGCCCGTGGCCAGCCCCAGGGCGGTTCCGGGAAGCACGAGCACGTCGGGCAGGATGTAGAGCACCAGATCGATAAACGAGGCCACCAGAAAAATGCCGCCGACAGCCATAAGGCCCAGCCAGACGGCGCTTGGGCCGAAACGCAGGGCTATGGCCACGGCCCAGGCACACGAGAGGGCCTCCATGAGCGGATACCGCCAGGAAATCGGGGTCTTGCAGGTCCGGCAGCGGCCCAGGAGCAGCAGATACGACAGGAGGGGGATGTTTTCCCACCAGCTCAAGGGATGGCGGCAGTGGGGGCAGTGGGAGGCGGGCAGCACGATGGACTGCTCCGTGAGGTAACGGTGCACGCACACGGTGTAAAAGCTGCCCAGGACAAGGCCCAGCAACCCGGCCAGCCAGGGGAAGAAGGGCGTCAGTTGAGGGGGCAGCAGTGGCTGGGTGAACAGCGGTATAAGGAGCATGGTCACTTCCGGGTATTTTCGGGGAGCATACGGTAAAGGCTCTGCCCGAACAACCATTGGTTGTGACGGCATTCATGCCAGTGTGGAAGACACGGACATGGGCATTCCCGCAGACTGGCTGATGGCCCGTTTCGATGTGTTCGATCAGGCCTCTGCCAGTGCGAGCAGGGCTTTGGTGCTCACCGCGGCTATTACCCGCGCATACCCCGGATGAGTTCCTCCAGGCTGTGGGCCTGTGTTTTGACGTCGGCAAGGATGTCCGAAGCCTCTTCCATGCCAAGCGCCGTGCGCGACGAGATGGTCTCGATTTCGGCAACAGCCTGCCCGGCCTGGGCGCTGGCCCTGGTCTGGCCGTCGGCAGCCCTGGCGATGGCCTTGGCCTGATCCGAACTGCCCTGTACGATGTTCACGATGCGGCCGAGATATTCTCCAGACGAGTCAGCCAGACGGGTGGATTCCACAATTTCCGTGGCGGCCTTTTCCGTGGCGGCCAGGGTCTGTGCCGCACCGTTGCGGATGGCGTCCAGAGTTGCGCCCACTTCGTGAGTGGCCTGCATGGTTTTTTCCGCCAGCTTGCGCACCTCGTCGGCCACCACTGCGAAGCCCCTACCGGCTTCACCGGCCCGGGCGGCCTCGATGGCGGCGTTCAGGGCCAGAAGGTTGGTCTGGTCGGCAATGTCGCCGATCACCTGGAGAACCCTGCCTACGTTTTCGGCTTGGCCGCCGAGTTCCCGCATTTGTTCCTTGAGGTTCAATACCTGGTCCGTCACCCCGGTGATGGCCGCAACGGCAGTGCGCACCATGGTTTCGCCTTCCCGCGCCGTGTCTTTGGCGGTTTCCGCGCTGAGGGCCGCTTCGCCTGCCAGATCGGCCACTTCCTGGGCTGCGGCGTTCATGGCGGACACGGCAGCCACAGTCTCGCCCGACTGGGCGTTCTGTTGTGCGGCCCCGTCGGCGGCCAGGCCGATGCAGCCCTCCAGCCGACGCATGGAGTCGTTGAGCTCCTGGGCAATGTCCTGTGAGGTGGCCGCCGCCTGGGCCAGCGCGGCGTTTTGACGCTGGAGTTCCGATTCGTGGAGCTTGATGGCGGTGATGTCGGTCAACACGGCGCACACACCCATGATGTTGCCGTCCAGGTCGTGAAGCAGGTCGGCATCCACGAGGGCCTGTCGAATGCTGTTCTTCCGGGTGGTGAAGGCGATTTCGGAATGCGAAACGCACGCGTTGGAATTCAGGCAGTTGCCGGTCACGGTGGGTTTGGTGGAGTCGTTGCGCACCAGTTCGGCTACGGTAAGGCCCGCCCAGCTTTCGGGTGAGCCCTCCACTTCTATGAAATCCAGGAGATTTTGGTTGGTGAAGAACACTTTGTTGTCGGGGTCTGCCACCAGCAGTGGCACCTTGAAAGTCTTGAGCAGCCCCTCGGAGAAGGCCAGCTTGCTCCTGAGTTCCCGGACCATGGCCTGTATGTCGGCCACCAGCTCGGCCAGTTCGCCATGGCATTCCATACCGATGGTGGTGCGTAGGTCGCCCTGGGCCACACCCCGGGTGAATCCGCGGATGGCCCCGAGCTGCCGCACGATGGCCCGGCCGATGCCGAACACCAGCAGCGCGGCTGCGGCCAGGGCCAGGGCGGTGAGGGCCAGAGCCCAGAGCTTCATCCCCTGGTAATAGGCGATGCGCTTGCCAAGCAGCACGTCGAGTTCCGCAACGGCCGTGACCCACAGGGCGAAGCTGGTGCGCTGGGCTTCACCGCCAAGGCGCAGAATTTCTTGGGGTGATATTTTGGCGTCCAGCGACATGCCCTCCAGGGCTTTTTGCAACGCCCCGGCTGCGATCGTGTAGGCTTCCAGCTTTCGGGGGATGTTGGCCTGAAGGCCTTGGCTTATCCCGTAGAAATTGCCGTCTTCCTTCAGGGCCGTGCCGATACTGGCGGTGATGCGTTCCATGTCTGATTCTTTGAGCATGGCGGCATAGACGGCCATTTTCACCTTACCCGCCTGATCCTGCTCGCCGGACGACGCAAGGGCTGCGGCCTCACGCACCGCTTCAGCCATCCGATCCTGGGTCTGGGGCAGGGCCAGTAGGGTGACATCCATCACATAATAGCTGTCGAGATCCGGGTCGAGGATGAGGTTCGAGGTGTCGCCCGCGTGGGCGATCATGCCGCGCACGTCGGCCACCAGCCCGGCCACGGCTTCGGGTTTGGGATTGGCCCGCAGGGAATTCCACTTGGCCTTCACGGTGCTCGGCAGCAGTTGGGCGCGACCGCGCTTGGCAAGCTCTTCCGGGGTGAAGAGCAGCACCGCACCGTGCAGATCCTGAACCTTTTCCAGGGCGGCGAAATCCTGATCCACCTGCATTGCGGAATCTGGCAGCTGGGGCAGATGCTCCAACAGTTTTTCAAGGGGGGCAAGATAGGCGTTGCCGCGCATTTCCATGCGGGCGAAATCGATATCCTTGTCCAGACCGCGTACGGTGAAGAACAGCAACACTGCGATGGGCAGGGCGAAGGCCAAACTGCTTATGGTCAGTTTGAATGCAATGCGGGGGTTACGAATATGTGCGAACATGGGCCCTCCAAGAGCCGGACGGAGAAATTTCACGAAAATGTAGTATTTCGTCAAGGAGGCAATAGTCGATGGGCGCTTTGACAGCAAGGGGGCTGGGGGCCATAATGTCGGGATGGCAGTGATGAATGTTCACTATCGCGGGGTGCTGCCCGCCCATACCCTCACCGTGTCGGCCAGGGCCAGGCGGGTTCGCCTGGTCATCACTCCGGCCACGGGGCTGCGGGTGGTGGTGCCCAAGGGCTTTGACCGTTCCCTGGTGCCCGCGATTCTCGCCGAGCGCCTGCCATGGATAGAGCACCACCTGGAACTGGCCCGTCAGGCCCAGGCCGGGCGTGAAGCAGCCCTTACACCGCCGGAAACCGTGGAATTGCGCGCCATTGGCCGGGTGTTGCGGGTGCGCTATCTGCTTACAGCCGCCAAGGGTGTCAGCGCCTCGGGCGAGGGAGATATGCTCACCGTGCGCGGGGCCATCAGCGAGCGCGATGCGGTCTTTCGGGCCTTGCGCGCCTGGCTGGTGCGACGGGGCAAGGCCGTGCTGCCGGAGCTTCTGGCAGCTCAAGGCTCCCGTCTGGGTCTTCCCTTCACCGGTGTTACGATACGCCTGCAACGCCGCCGCTGGGGCAGCTACTCGGCGCGCGGCGGGGTGAGCCTGAACGCCAGGCTGCTCTTCCTGCCCCCGGAGATCACCCGCTACGTGCTCATCCACGAGCTGGCCCATTCCAGGCATCTCAATCATTCCGATGCGTACTGGAAGTATCTGGAGGGGCTGTGCCCGGGTGCCGCGGCTCTCGACAAGGCCCTGCGACGGGCAGGCGGCCATGTGCCTGCCTGGGCGGACCTGCCGGGATAAAGAAAAGTTGCGCACATCCCGCTTGGTTAAATCCCCTCTTTGCCTGTCGCGGGTTTCGTTCTATAGTGCCAAAAGTTATCCATGCCAGAAGAAGGAGCCGTCATGGCCAGTGCAGTTCGATACGGTGTGAGCCTGCTCACCGATCACGATATTTATCTGTTCAAGGAAGGGAGCCATTTCCGGCTGTATGAAAAGCTGGGTGCGCATCCCATGACCGTGGATTCTGAGCAAGGCACCCATTTCGCCGTCTGGGCGCCTAACGCCAAAAAGGTTTCCGTCGTCGGCGATTTCAACCGCTGGAGCCCAAAGACCCATCCCCTTTCCGAGCGCCTGGACGCCTCGGGCATCTGGGAGGGGTTCGTCCCTGGCGTGGGCAAGGGCGAGGTCTACAAATATTACATCAAGTCGCGGGAATACGGCTACACTGCCGAAAAGTGCGATCCTTTCGCCCTGTCCTGCGAGGTGCCGCCCAAAACTGCCTCGGTAGTCTGGGATACCGACCACCGGTGGGGCGATGGCGATTGGATGGAACGCCGGGCCAGAGAAAACGCCTTCGAGGCCCCCATGTCCATTTACGAGATGCACCTGGGCTCCTGGAAGCGCCACAACGCCACCTGGGATTCCTATTCCTACCAGGAACTGGCCAGAGAACTGCCCGCGTATCTCAATGACATGGGCTTCACCCATGTGGAATTCCTGCCCGTGATGGAGCATCCCTTTTTCGGCTCCTGGGGCTACCAGACCGTGGGATATTTCGCCCCAACCAGCCGCTACGGCACGCCGCAGGATTTCATGGCCCTGGTGGACGCCCTGCACCGGGCGGGCATTGGCGTCATCCTCGACTGGGTGCCCTCGCATTTTCCCACCGACGGCTACGGGCTGGCCTATTTCGACGGCACTCATCTTTTCGAGCACGCCGACCCGCGCCAGGGTTACCACCCGGATTGGAAGAGCTACATCTTCAATTACAACCGCCACGAGGTGCGGGCCTTCCTGCTCTCCTCGGCCCTGTTCTGGCTGGAGCGCTACCATATCGACGGGCTGCGCGTGGATGCCGTGGCCTCCATGCTCTACCTCGATTACTCCCGCAAGGAGGGCGAGTGGGTGCCCAATGTCTTCGGTGGCAAGGAGAATCTGGCGGCCATCGAATTCCTGCGCCAGTTGAACGAGGCCGCCTACACCACCGCCCCCGGCGTGCAGACCACTGCCGAGGAATCCACGGACTGGCCCATGGTCTCGCGCCCCGGCTATCTGGGCGGCCTGGGTTTCGGCATGAAGTGGAACATGGGCTGGATGCACGACACCCTGAGTTATTTTTCCAAAGATCCCATCTACCGCAAGTACCACCACGGCCAGTTGTCGTTCTCCATCTGGTACGCCTTCAACGAGAACTACGTGCTGCCGCTCTCCCATGACGAGGTGGTGCACGGTAAGAAATCGCTTTTGGGCAAGATGCCTGGCGACGAATGGCAGAAGTTTGCGGGTCTGCGCCTGCTCTATGGGTATATGTGGGCGCATCCGGGCAAGAAGTTGCTTTTCCAGGGCGGCGATGTGGCCCAGTGGGCCGAATGGAACCACGACGGCCAGGTGGAATGGGGCCTGCTGGAATATCCAGGACACGAGGGCGTCCAGCGCTGGCTGCGTGATCTGAACCATCTCTATCGCAACGAACCGGCCCTGCACGAACTGGATTTCAAGGCCAAGGGTTTCGAGTGGGTGGATTGCAACGACACCGAGGCCAGCGTGTTGTCCTTCCTGCGCTTCGGCAAGGACCACCGCGAGATGGTGCTGGCTGCTTTCAACTTCACCCCGGTGCCGCGTGAAGCCTACAAAGTGGGCGTGCCTACGGGCGGTCTGTGGAAGGAACTGCTCAACTCCGATTCCACCTACTACCACGGCTCCGGCGTGGGGAACGGCGGGCTGGTGCGGGCCTATGCGAACGAAAGCCACGGCAGGCCCTTCAGCATGACTCTTGCCCTGCCGCCCATGGGCATGGTGCTGCTCAAACCCGCAGAGTAGCGGCTGCGCGCCGGTCGCGCCGCCCCGTGCGGAGGCCCGGGAGATCAGGGAGCCAGGAGATCAGGGAGATGGAGAGGCCGGACGCAGTCTCAGTTTTCGGTGTGGATTTCACCAGCGCGCCCTGCCAGCGCAAGCCCTTGACCGTGGCTTCGGCAATCGTAGCGACTCCTTACATGAATTTCTCCACAGTCGCCGCCATAGTCGCCATGACTCTGGCGGTTGCAGCTCTTTCCCCTGCGGCTGCTGCGCAGACAAGTCTTGAGGGGGCAGGGGGGTAGCCGCTTCTTCTGGCCCAGATAGGGCCTGGACCGTCCGGCCCGAACCGGGACGCCCCCAACGGCGGGCCGCCGGGGCCTCCTCCACCACCATCCAGGTCCAATAGCGTACAACCCAGCCAGAGGCCTCCGTCCGGGCCCAGCGGTCTCCAACCTGACCCACGGCCCGGTTCGAATCTCCAGCCTGGCCCGAGCGGTCCCCAGACCGGCCAGGGACTCCAGCCCGGCCAGAGTCTCCGCCCCGGTCAAAGCGCTTTCAGGCCGGGACTTCGGCCTCCGCCACCGCCGGATCAGGGCCAGGGCCTGCGGGGGAGCGCGCCGCCCTGGCCCGCCTCCAAACGCGTGCAGGGCGCAGGGCAACGGCTGGGCCAGACACAGGGCGGCGCGAGTGCCAGGCTGCCGTCCGCCCGGAGGCAAGGTGTCAATCGCGGGGTATCACCTGCCGGGCCGGACAGGACCGCCGCACGCATACTGCCCCGCCAAGGCATTGTCGGGGCGGCGTCCTCCACGGATGACCAGGACTGGGACACGCCGGACAACGGCCCGCAAGGGGCCGCATCCGGGGGTTCTCAGAGCGGTGGACAGCAAGGGTCAGCCTACGGGAACGCTCAGAGTTCCGGGCAGCAAGGGGGCGCATCTGACCGCACTCCAAACGGCGGGCAGCGTTTTGGACAAGGGGCGGGCGGCTCACGTGCAATGCCCTCACCGGGTCAGGGCCAGGGTCAGGGGCAGGGTCAGGGCCAGGGGGCGCAATCCGGCTTCCGGGGATACTCTTCGGGCCAGCCCCAGGGCGGCGGGCCGGTGGAGTCGAGGCAAAACCCGGACGGCCAGGGGCTTGCGTCCCTGCGTTCGGCTGGGGACTCATCTACAGCGGCAGAGAAGTTTTTCGCGGGTGTATCGGCCACCGGCAGGGCGCTGTCTGCGACGCTCGGCACTGTGGGGATGGCCGTGCTGGTGGGGTGCGCGCTTTTCGGGATCAGCTGGCGAGTGTTCGCCCTGGGAACACGTGCGCGGGGGCTGCTGGAAACACTCCGCGCACGCCGCCTGGACAGGCAAAAGAAAGAATTGGATAAGGCCGAAGCCGAGGACTATCGTCGAAGGCTCATGCGCATGCAGGCAGAAGCGTTGCGCACCCTGGCGAAGCAACGACTGATTGACGCCTACTGGACGCGCAACGACAGGGAAATTTCCCGGAGAATGGAGCGGCAGGATCAGGAATACAGGCGGAAAAAAGAAGAGCAGAATACGCGCGAAGCGCAGCGCCTTCAGGAAGAGCAGGCCAGGGCCCAGGCTGATGAGTTGCG
The DNA here is from genome assembly GCA_038248065.1 of Desulfovibrionales bacterium. Taxonomy (GTDB): domain Bacteria; phylum Desulfobacterota; class Desulfovibrionia; order Desulfovibrionales; family Desulfovibrionaceae; genus Fundidesulfovibrio. The sequence goes on from JBBRUD010000037.1 coordinate 28,037, forward strand.
GCGCAAAACCGAAGAGCAGCGCCGCCGCGCCGCCGAGGTACGCAGCAAGGACGAAACACGCGACGCCGCCTGGGCCTGCACAGTTTTAGGCGTCAGTCCGAAGGCTTCGCCCGAGGACATCAAGAAGGCCTACATCGCAGGCATGAAGCAGAACCATCCCGACCAGGTGCACACCATGAGCGAGAAGATCCAGACCTATTTCTCGGAGCGGGCCAAACGCATCAACATGGCTTACGACCTGCTGAAGAACAATAACGGCTGATGGTCCCCACCGGGGGGGCCGCCAAAGACCTGTCATGATGGAGTGCAACAACGGGTGATGGCTCCCACCCGGCGGAAATGAACCCGCCAAAGACCTCCCCTGCTGAAGAACCCCAAAGGGTGATGGGCCGCATTAAGGCTGAACGGGCGGCTCTCAGGACTCGCCCGTCTCAGGCAGCTCCAGCCGGAATCCCTCCGCCTCAAGCAGGCAACTTCTGACCATCAGCCCCAGCCAGCGGCGGTCCTGGCCGCCCCAGAGGGAGCGCGGCTGAAAAACCGGCAGTGTCCTGATCCGGGTGAGCGACGGTCCGGCGGGGAGCGGCAGGTCCAGCTTGAGCGTGTCGCCCCGCGCAAGGCCCTCCACCTTTGAGCCGCCCGGCCAGTTGACAGTTGCCTCCACTTGCCTGTGGGGCAGGCCTGCGGGGGCGTACAGTTCCAACTGCAACCGGCCCTCGGCAGGCAGATCGGCGGCCACGGTCAGCAATGGCCCGGCCCAGCCGTCTGGGTGGGCACCGAAAAGTCTGTTGCCCAGCGGACGGGGGTTCGCCAACGCCTCGGACAACGCCGCAAGATAGTCTCCGGCCATATCCTCCACGCGTCCGAAGGCCTTGGCGCGTTCCAGCCCCAACCGGCCCAGCCGTCCGGCCAGGCCCGGCTCGGTAAGCAGCCGTTCCATGGCCCCGGCCATGGCCGGGGCGTCGTCGGCATTGCAGTACAACGCGGCCTCGCCGCCCACTTCCGGCAGGCTGGCCGCATCGGAGCACAGCACGGGCTTTCCCATGCCCATGGCTTCCAAGAGCGGCAGGCCGAAACCCTCGAAGCGCGAAGGCACAACAAGCGCCCGGCAGCCTTGGTACAGTCCGGCCAGGGCCTGCTCGTCCACATACCCCGCAAACACGACGGCCTCATCCAGGCCGAGATCCCGCGCCAGGGACCGGCAGCTTTCAAGAGTGGGGCCAGCCCCGCCGGAGAGCACCAGCTTGAGGCCGGGCCACTGTTTTTTCTCCATCAGCAGGGCAAAGGCCTGGATAAGTGTGGCGTGGTTCTTGTGGGGCCAGAAATTGGCTGGATAGAAGAAATAGTCCTCCGGGACGGCATTTCCGGGCGCAAGGGGCTGTTCCAGCCGCCAGTGCAGCCGGTGCAGGATGGCCCGGACGCGCTCCGGCGGCGTTCCAAAGGCCTCAAGGACGCTGCGGCGGCAATGTTCGGAAACGCAGACCACCAGGGAGGACCACTCTACGGCCTGGCGGTAGGTGCGTTCCCTGTCCGCGAATTCCGCCGGGGTGAAGTATCCTGGGTAGGCCTGGTGCTGGAGGTCGTGCACCACGCAGACGGCCGGAATGGCCGGGTCGAACAGGGTGGGGGCCGTGAAGGGGCAAAACAGCAGATCGGCCCCCATGTCTTCCAGAAGCGGCGGGGCATCCGGCCCTTTGGCCATGCCCAGCCGCGCCAACAGGCGGTTGAGCAGCCGTCTGCCGGGGGCCGGTTCCGGGTCCGGCCTGGAACCGGCGGAGAGCCTTTTGATGTTCGAGGTCTCCCAGCCTGCGAGTTCCTCCCAAACGTCGGACTTGCAGGCCAGAAGAAACTGTGTCTCAGGGGCCTGGGCGGCCAAGGCCCGGCAAAGGACCAGCGCCACCATCTTGGCCGCTCCATTGGCCGCGCCGGGGAGCAGGGGGGTAAGGTCCACGGCGATGGTCTTGCCTGCCAAGTCCGGGATGACGGTCGAAGCGCAGTGAAACCTCGGTTTGGTTGAATCGTCTGTATCCGCCATGCCTGTCCTCGTGAAGGGGAAATATCCTTGGCGTGAAGGGTGCCTTCCAACGGAGCAAACGCTATTAAGCCTCTTCAAGGCAAAGGAACAATAAGCCCCCTCGTCTAGTGCCCATCAATGCAAAGCGTAACGGGGGGTTCGGGGGGACATTGTCCCCCCGACCGCCGGAGGCCTCAGAATGCCTCCTCCCTCTAACCGCCGGAGTGTACCCGGCTTCTGGTTTGCTGGAAAGGCCAGGGGTTACTCGCCGGTTTTGACGCCCAGCAGTTTGGCCAGCTGTTTGAAGGCCTCCACCCACTGCAGGGCCCCGCCGTCACCGGCTTGGGCTTTACCCTCCATGCGGGCCAGAGGTTTCCCGGCCAGATGGAAGCAGGCGTTCTGGGCTTTCCAGACGCTCATGGGCAGGGCCAGCGCCTGTGCCAGTTCGAGGACGCGAATTGCGGTGCGCATGGTGGGAAGTCCGGCGGGCTTGGGCTGCACTGCTTGCAGCAGGCGGCCAGCCCAAGCCGTGGCTAGAAGGCCGAGCCGCTCTTTATCCAGGGCGAGAGTATAGCGCCGGACATTGTCAGCGACAGTTTCGGCGTGCTGCCAGTTTTCCGGCTGATCGCCGCCAAACAGCTGCTCAAGGTCGTGCTGGGCCACATGGCGGCCTGCGTCGAGGATTTCGGCGGGCAGCGGCGTCCCCAGCCATTGCAGGTAGCGCAGCGTGTCCGCGCTGGAATCGAAAACCTGCCGGAAGCCTTCGATGGCCGCCAGTCGGGCCGGGGCCATGATGCGGTCGAGGATGGCCCGTTGCTCGTCTCGGAAGAGGCGGGCCAGGGAGTAGGTGTGTTCGCCGAAACGCGCGGAGATGCGGGTGAGCACTGCGCCCAGGTCGCCGCGCTCGAAGGCTTTATTCAGCGGCCCCCGCAGCGTTTCCAGGTTCTGCGGGGTCAGGGCCGGATCTATCCCGCACAGCACCTGATGGCCGCCGAACCAAGCGGCTGCATAGACGAAATTCAGACTTTCCCAAGTGATGGGCGAGGCGATGCGGCCAAGCCCGGTGACCAGGGACCAACGGCTGGAACGAAGCACCTCGTGGCCTTCGCGGGTCAACTGCCACGTGCCCAGAACGGCATCCGGCGGATGCTCTTCGAACAGCGAGGCTATGGCGGCATGGGCGGCGGCCTGGGGCAACCCGGTCTTGCCCGGCTTGGCGTACAGTTCATAGGCCTGGGCCGCGTTCTTGAGCACGTTGGAAGGGACTTTGGAAAGAAGCGTCAGCAGCCGCCGCTCGGGGTTCTTGCCGGAAATTTCGCCCAACAGTTGGCACAGCCGGGCGGCGTATTGCAGAATCTGCACGGTTTCGATGCCCGAGACCTCGTCGAAGAACCAGGCGCAACTGGTTGAGAGCAACTCGGCCATGCGTGCCGTTTCCAACAGTTTGAGCATGGCGATGGAGGTTTGGGGGGTGACAGGAGCCTTGGCATGGGCGGCCAGATAGCTGGTCACGTTGGCCGGCGAACGGTCGAACAGCACCTGGATATAGGCGTAGCGGGCTGCTTTGGGGTCGTTGAACAGCTCGGCTCCGGTCGTTTCCAGGCGCGTCTCGGCTTCGGCTGCCAGCCAGTCCATTGTCCGGCGCAAGGGGCCGCGCCAGGCTTGATTCCATTCAGGATGGCCGCCGCTGGAGCAGCCGCAGTCGGAGCGCCAGCGCTCCACGCCGTGCACGCAGCTCCAGGAGGAATTCTCGTGGATCTCGCACTCGAAGACAGGCGGGTGTTTTCCCAGGTACTGGGCGTAGTTGGTCAGAGCGACGCTGGGGTCCTGCTCCAGCAGTGTGAGGCACCAAGCCAGGGCCATGTCCCCGAAGGGATGGTGATGGCCGTAGGTTTCGCCGTCTGTAGCCACATGAACCAGTTGGGGCCAATCGCGCCCGTCGTCGGTGAAGGCCGAGATCAGGCGCTGATGCAGGTCCTGGCCGTTGCGGGTGAGATCCCCGAAGGCCACGTCGGCGGATATGGGGCCGTCGTAGAACAGGGCGGCGATGCTGCGGCCCGAGGGCAGGTTGACGCGGTAGGGGGCGGTGGGGTCCACGTCGCCGGTATGCTCGCGCCAGGGCGGGCCGTCCTGAGTGTTGGGCATGGGGTCTTCATCGTGGTTTTCCGCGCTGTCATTCGTGCCTGCTGCTAGTTGTTGCAGCCGCCTGGTTCGTCTGGCCTGGGAGGGCGCCAGCACCACGTACGAGATGCCGAACTCGGCCAGCACTTCAAGGCTTGGGGTGTCGGCGGCGCATTCCGGCAACCACATGCCCTCGGGGTCGCGGCCGAAGCGGCGGTGGAAATCCTCCAGGCCCCAGTGCACCTGGGTGCGTTTGCGGTCCTGGCTGGCCAGGGGCATGATCATGTGGTTGTACACCTGGGCCATGGCCGACCCGTGCTCGCCGAAGCGCTTGCGCGACTGGCGGTCCGCCTCGACGATGGCCTCTAGTACGCGCGGAGCGTGGCGCTCCATCCAGGAGAGCAGGGTGGGACCGAAATTGAAGCTCATCCGGGAATAGTTGTTGATGATGTTGACGATGCGTCCTTCAGGGTCCACAATGCGCGAGGTCGCGTTGGGGCCGTAGCACTCGGCGGTCACGCGCTCGTTCCAATCGTGGTAGGGACGGGCCGAGTCCTGCATTTCCACTTCCTCCAGCCAGGGGTTTTCCCTGGGAGGCTGATAGAAGTGGCCGTGGATGCATACATATCTGGTCATGGTTGCCCCATACTTCAAACCTCAAAAAAAAACACCTAGAGTATGACCGACATCAACTTCGCCTGCACCCAGTGCGCCCGGTGTTGCAATTCCGCCATTCCCCTGGGCCTGGCCGAGGCCCTGGACTATGACGCCGAATTTCTGCTGGCCCTCACGTTTGGCGTGGAGACCTGGAACATTGACGCCTTTGCCAAGAATCGCCCGGCCGTGCCCATAAACCACGAAGAACTGCTGACCACCCTGGCCTTCCGCAAGGACAAACTGGCCATGGAGGCCAGCCGCGACACCGTGTTTCAGGTGGGCAAGCTCAAACCCAGCGGGGAGCGGGTGGCTTCCTTCGTGTCGGTCACCGCCCGGGGCTTGGGCTCCTGGGTTGCTGGCGGGCCGCGCTGTCCGGCCTTGTCTGCGGAGCAGAACTGCACCATCTTCGAGCGCCGCCCGCTGGGCTGCCGGGTGTTCCCCCTGGACCCGGCCTATCCCGAGATGCTGCAAAACGTGCCCCTGCGTGCGCACCAGAGCCGTCTGCCCTGCGACTTTTCCGCGGACGCTCCGCCTCTGTGGAGCAACGGCAAGGTGCAGGACGCCACAGCTCTGGCCCAACTGACCGCCAGGCAGGAGCAGTTGCGCCGCGATTCGCTCTTTCTGTCCTTCTACGCCGTGACCGGGCCGAGTTTCGCCCCCCTGCCCGGGATGCGCGATATTCTCAAAAGCCTGGCCAAGGGCGGCACATTGGATGTGCCCTTCTTCCCCGCCCTGGTCTATCTGGTGGCCTCGGACGAAATACCGGCGGACAGGGCCGAGCACTGCCTCTCCCGCCAGACCGCCCTGGCCCGCGCCGAAGTGGATGCGGCCATGGTCCGGCGCGATAAGGCCGAGCGGGGCCGCACTCAGGTGCTGCGCAGCTCCCTGGCCTTGATGGAAGCCTCCAGGGGGCGCATCGGAGAACTGGCCGGCAAGGTGGAACATTGACAAGCACGTCAATCTCTACCATGTAGGTATGGTTCCTGATAAGGGGTGCCGCCATGACCGACGCAATTCTCCTGGACATCATAGCCGCCTGCCTGGACATTGACCGCAAGGCCTGGGGCATCTACTCTCAATTGGCTGAAAGTTTTTCCGGCCAGGAGGTGGAGCGGTTCTGGTTGGAAATGGCCGGCGAGGAGAAAGAACATATCGCCTTTTGGGAGGCCCTTGCGGAATTTGCGGGCAAGGAATTCCTGCCCCAAATGTTTGAAGAGCCGACCGCCATCCTGGATAGCCTGCGGCACAACATCGAGATGGTTGGCCGCCTGTACAACCAGTGCGAGGAATGTTCCGACGTGAACAGGGCCTTCATCCTGGCCTATCGTCTGGAATTCGCCCTGATGCTTCCGCCCTTTGAAACGCTTTTCCGCTTTGCCAACGATTCCAACCTCCCCTTGGGGCTCGAAAACCCTGAGCAGGAGTATGACAATCACATCCAGCGGTTTGTGGAGGCCCTCACCCGTTTCGGCAGAGTCACCCCGGAATTGGAGCTCATTGGCGAGTTGCTCCAGCGCGTCTGGAAGGAGACCAAAACTTTTGTGGCCCAGGTGCACACCGATGCCCTGACCGGCATTCTGAACAGGCGGGGTTTTTTCAAGGTCATCGAGCCGCTGGTGTTTCTTCTTGTGCGAACCCAACAACCCGTGGGCCTGCTCATGGTGGATATCGACCGGTTCAAGGACGTCAACGACTCCCACGGACATCAGGCGGGCGATCTGGTATTGGCCTCGGTGGCCGCCACCATCAAGCGGTGTGTGCGCCGTTCCGACGTGGCCGGGCGTTACGGAGGGGAAGAGTTCATCGTCTTCCTGCCCGGTTGCGCGCCCAAAGACCTGGAACTGGTGGGCGAAAAGGTGCGCCACGAGGTGGAGCGCGCGCTGCACAATTCCATTTCGGTGACCGTGAGCGTGGGCGCTTCACACCTGACACAGGTCACCTCGGCCCAGGAAATGGAGCGGCTTATCACCAAAGCCGATTCGTGCCTGTATGTGGCGAAGCGCGAAGGCCGCAACCGGCTGTTCGTGGATTGTTCTGAATTTGCATCGTAAGGGGGACTCATGCATCGTCGCGCCAGCGGAATCTTATTGCACATCACCAGCCTGCCTTCTCCCTACGGGGTGGGCGATATGGGGCCGGGTGCCCGGAATTTTGCTGATTTCCTGGTGGATGCCGGGCAATCCTGCTGGCAGATTCTGCCGCTGACGCCAACTTCCACCTATATCGGTAACTCCCCCTATTCCAGCGATTCGGCTTTTGCGGGCAACTCACTGCTCATAAGCCCGGAGGATCTGGTTGCAAACGGCTGGCTTGCGTCGGAAGACCTGGCGGGTTTTCCAGCCAACAACCCCGACCAGGCCGATTATCCTGCGGCCACGGCCTTCAAGGACCGTCTGCTGGATCTGGCCTTTGTCCGCCATGCCCCGCATTTGTCCCAAAATTGCGATTTCGTGACCTTTTGCCGGGCCAACGCCTCCTGGCTGGACGACTACGCCCTGTTCAAGGCCATCAAGTCCTCCATGGACGGCATGTCCTGGACCCGTTGGCCCACCGCCCTGCGCGACCGCGACCCCGCCGCCCTGGCCGAGCGACGGGAATATCTGGCCGAAGGCGTGCTGCGCGAGCAGTTCACACAGTTCCTGTTCTTCGATCAATGGGCCAGGCTCAAGGCCTACCTCTCCGAGCGCGATATCCTGGTCATCGGCGACGCGCCCATCTACGTCACCCAGGATAGTGCAGACGTCTGGGCCAATCCCACCCTGTTCAAGCTGGGGCCGGATTGCGAACCGCTGTTCGTGGCCGGTGTGCCGCCCGACTACTTCAGCAAGACCGGACAGCGCTGGGGAAACCCTGTGTACGATTGGGACGCCCACAAGCAAACCGGGTTCGCCTGGTGGGTGGAACGCCTGGGCCGCACCTTCGCGCTCTACGATTTCGTCCGCCTGGATCATTTCCGGGGGTTTGCTGGCTACTGGGAAATTCCCGCTGAGGAAGAAACAGCCGAGAAGGGCGAGTGGGTCGACGCTCCTGGTCAGGCGCTCTTCAAAGCCCTGCTGGGCCATTTTCCGGTGCTCCCCCTGTTGGCGGAAGATCTGGGCGTCATCACCCCGGACGTGCGCGAGTTGCGCGACGGCTTCGGCTTTCCAGGCATGAAGATATTGCAGTTCTGCTTCCACGACGGCATCGGGGAGAACCACGACGCCCCGCACAACCATGTGGAAAACGCCGTGGTCTTTACCGGCACCCACGACAACAACACCACTCTGGGCTGGATGCTCGAAGACGCTGGCGACCAGGGCCGCCGGGTGCTCATGGAGTACCTGGGCCGGGAGATACCCCCAGCGGACGTTCCCTGGGCTCTGGTGCGCCTGGCTCTCATGAGCGTGGCCCGGCTGGCGGTGTTCCCCATGCAGGACGTGCTGGGGCTGGGCTCCGAGGCGCGTATGAACATGCCCTCCCAGGCCAAGGGCAACTGGTGCTGGCGCTGCCAACCCGAAGCCTTCACCCCGGCTCTGGCCGCCAAGCTCAAAGCCCTGAACGGCATATACGGCCGCACCCGCGTCACCCGCACCCTGCGCCAGGACGGGTAGGGGAGGGGCGAAGCTCAAGTGAAGAGGCTAGCAGAGAGCGAAGAGGTTACCGGAGATCGGAGAGGCTAGCAGAGAGCGAAGAGGTTACCGGAGATCGGAGAGGAGAGCGGAGAGCGAAGAGGCCTCCGGCGGGGCAAGGGGGAAATGACCGTTTGTTACACCCAAGGGTTTTTTTGGTTGACCGGGTGGGGGTGAAACGGGGGGGGGGAGGGGGGGAATTTTTGCGTGTGTA